>NZ_QUHH01000029.1:64045-98990 GCF_003479515.1 Parabacteroides sp. AF14-59
AGTGTTTTTCAGTGAACGACAAATCCAGACTGCCCACCCGAACAGCTAATCATTCACCTAGAAAAAGATTAACAAACAAAGCCTACAGACCAAGAAATGAAGAATGAAGATAAAAGTCTAAAAATCCAATGTTAGTTGTTCCGGTAATAATGTGAAGGTTTTACGATGATAAGGAGTGATACCGACTGCACGGATCGCTTCGCGATGGGCTTTAGTCGGATAACCTTTATTTTCAGTCCAATGGTAATCCGGATATTCTTTAGCCAGTTCATCCATATAATCGTCACGATACGTTTTAGCCAGGATGGAAGCGGCAGCAATACTCAGGTACTTCCCATCCCCCTTTACAACCGTCGTATGTTTTATATCCCGATAGGGAGTAAAACGATTTCCGTCTATCAGCAGATGTTCCGGTCTTACCGTCAACTGGTCGATGGCACGATGCATAGCAAGGAAAGAAGCTTTCAGTATATTTATTTTATCAATCTCCTCCGGAGTCACAATACCTACAGCCCAGGCAATTGCTTCCCGTTCTATTATCGGACGCAGGGCGTAACGCTTCTTTTCACTGAGTTGTTTGCTGTCATTCAAATCATCGTTCTTAAAATCAGGAGGAAGAATAACCGCAGCAGCAAAAACGGATCCGGCAAGACATCCGCGTCCCGCTTCATCACAACCGGCTTCTATCCGGTTCGCTTCTAAATAAGGTAACAACATAAAGTCTGACATGTAAGTTTGTTATCATTCTATTATCTTCTTTCTCATCATCCAGGGACGCAATACGAAATAAGAGAACAAGGTAGCCAACGCTACTCCTGTTATGTTTGCCAGAAAATCGAACCAGTCGCCCCCCCGATAGGAGGTACAATATTCCTGCAACAACTCGATCGCCCCACTCATCAGGACCGGACAAAGTACGGCTCCTATCCAGGCATGCCACAGCACCTCGTCATATTTCCGGTGGTTACGCAAAAACTCAATCCACAGCATTCCCGATAATCCGGCATACATACAGATATGAGCCACCTTATCTATTCCCGGAATCTTTCCGATCTCCACAGAGGGAGGTTTAAAAAATGACAAGTAAATAACAACCAGAATGATTGTCAGAGATATCGGATATTTTTTCAGATAATACAACATAAGCTACTGATCAAAACATTTTTCTAACACGTTCTATCCCGGCGGCAAAAGTATCGATTTCTTCTTTCGTATTATAGAAAGAGAAAGAAGCACGTACAGTACCTTCAATCCCCAATGCCTGCATCAAAGGCTGTGCACAATGATGCCCGGTACGGACAGCGATCCCCAAACGATCTAACAACATCCCCATATCATAATGATGAATATTTCCCACCAGAAAAGACAGGACAGCTCCTTTATGATCCGCCTGGCCGAAAATACGCATACCATCTATATTGTTCAACTTTTCAGTTGCATAGCGCAATAACTCGTCCTCATAAGCTGCAATATTCTGCATGCCCAGCCGATTCACATAACGTAAGGCTTCCGCCAATGCTGTACTACCGATATAATCGGGTGTACCGGCTTCGAACTTAAACGGTAATTCATTAAAAACAGTCTTCTCGAACGAGACAGTCGCAATCATCTCGCCACCACCCTGGTAAGGAGGTAATTTATCCAGCCATTCTTCTTTTCCGTATAATACACCGATGCCTGTCGGACCATACACCTTATGTCCGGAAAAAACATAAAACTCAGCATCCAGGTCCTGCACATCGACTGTCAGATGAGGAACGGCCTGCGCCCCGTCGATCAATACCGGAACCTCATGGTTATGTGCTTCTTCGATGATCTCTTTCACTGGATTAATAGTCCCCAGCACATTCGACACATGTGTAACGGAAACCAACCTCGTACGTTCAGAGAATAACCCACGGAATGCTTCCATATCCAGTTCTCCCTTTTCATTCATCGGAATGACCTTCAATACAATTCCTTTGCGTGCCGCCTGTATCTGCCAGGGTACGATATTGGAATGATGCTCCATTACCGAAACGATCACTTCATCGCCTGCCGACATACATTCATCAGTAAAACTGGAAGCTATCAGGTTGATCGCTTCTGTTGTACCACGTGTGAAAATGATCTCGTTGGATGAACGTGCGTTCAGGAAAGACTGGACGGTTTTACGTGCATCTTCATGTGCTTCGGTTGCCGCCTGGCTCAAAAAATGTACCCCGCGGTGAATGTTGGCATTTACATTATAATAACCGCTTTCAATCTTTTCCACTACCTGGCGAGGCTTTTGCGTAGTAGCACCGTTATCGAAGTAAATGAGCGGCTTATCGTATATTTTATGTTCCAGTATTGGAAAATCTTTCCGGATAGACTGTATATCTAACATAGCAATTGTATCTTTAGTCGTATAACAAACGCCAAAGATACGATGTTTTATTTAACAACGGCGATTTATTCTTTTATACAGATATAAGAATATAAAAAAAGCCTTTCATCCGAGACGAAAGGCTTTTCTGTACCCTCAAATACTTCTTTACTCTACAGTTTCCGCAATCGGAGTTTCTTTGAACGCCAGTAATGGGAAGAAAATAAACGGTAACAAAAGTAAACCTACAGCGTACGCATTGTCACCTTTACCATACTTTGCAGCTATATCTCTATACAGCAGAAAGGAGAGATAAATGTTATAAATAGGAATCAGGAAAAACCAGAATTTAACCGGTTCCCATTTTACAATACGCAACATCACGATGATGTTGTAGAACGGAATGATGCAAGCCCATCCCTTTTGGCCGAAAGTTTCAAAAATCTTCCACATACTGACAATCATCAGTACACTCAATGCCAATTGAATAATAGATCCAATCATTACAGTAAAATTTTATACATTTAAATATTATTTGCGCACTAAAGGTAAACTTTTTATACAACAATACTGTTGTCTTACGCCAAATAATTAACTAAAAATTTTCACTGCTTTTGATAGAAACGGACCCAATCTATCTCCATTTCTACCGGCAAGTCTTCCGAATCAACGGCACCAACCCAACTTCCGCCAAGCTGCATATCCAACAACAAATAGAACTGACTGTCATTGAACGGATACTGTCCCTCCTTGTCTGTCTCAATCCGCGGATAAGCGAATGTACGGGTATCATTGATAAAAAACACCAGGCTGTCCGCATACATTTCTACCGTGTAGGTATTGAAATCATTCGGGTCGATAACGCCGGTACTTCCTTGTTTGGGATTGTCTTTGATCCCCAGATTAAATGTATAATGAGAATGAACTGTCTGATAAGCGATACTATCATTATTCAGACGTTCCATGATATCGATCTCACCACCTCCGGGCCATTTGGCATCCTGCGGCAATAACCAGAAAGCAGGCCAGGCACCGGTCGCTCCATTCAGTTTGGCATGGATTTCGAGGCGGCCGTTATTGAATCCGACCTTATCTTTTGTATAAACGCCACCGGTCACATACGGTGCCGTATCGGTCGGCAGGCTATAATTGACCAGTCCTCGCAATACCAACTTACCGTCACGCATCGCATAACAGGAATCGAAGTCAGACATATAATTATTCCAGTCGGATGTACCCCGGGGAATCTTACTCCAGGAGGCAGGATCAAAACTATCAGCCTGGTCGAAATTATCTTCCCAAACTAATTTCCATTCGGCAGGCGACGGTTCGCAACACGGTAAGGCAATCATCATGCCCAGGCAGGCTAACAGCCCTAAAAAGCTTTTTTTCATATCGCAGTATTTTAGAATAAGTGATTAGAATCCATCCAAAGGTATCAAAACTGTAGGAATTAACAATAACATTCCCAGCAAAATAAACAGTATAAGAATACGGAAGAACCACTTCACCCATATTTCATAAGGGATGCGAGCCAAACCAAGCGCCCCCATCAAAACACCGGAAGTAGGTGTGATCATATTGGTAAACCCGTCACCGAACTGAAATGCCAGCACTGTTGCCTGACGGGAAATACCGATCACATCCGAGAATGGTGCCATAATCGGCATAGTCAATGCCGCCTTCGCCGAACCTGAAGGAATAATAATATTGATCGTTGTCTGGATCAGATACATAACACCCAGAGAAGCAATCTTTCCGGCCTCCCCCATCAAAGCCGCCATACTATGCAGGATCGGATCGATAATATGCCCATCCTGCAAAATCTGGATAATTCCACCTGCCAGCCCGACTACCAGGGCAGCCGAAAGCATATCTTTGGCTCCGGTAAGAAACTGGCTAATGATCCCGTCAGCTCCCTCGTTATTGGCAAATCCGGATAGAAGTCCCATTGCCAGGAAAATTGCGGATATTTCCATCAGATACCATCCATACCCCATCACACCTACTACCAGAAAGACAATGGTATAACCAAGCAGATTCAAAATAAAGAACTGATTCGATTTGCGCAGTCCCAACCAGCCGGTCAAAGCAAAAAGGGCGGTAAACACCGGTACTGCCGGAAAACTAACAGCACTCTCTCCGACTTCAAAGGTGGTAGAAGGATAATATATCGAAAAGCCGATCAATGAAAGTAATAATAACAAGTAGACAATCCAGGCCGAACGGGTTGTCTTTTCCTCCGGTACCTCTTCGGAAGAAACTTCACCTTTCTCCCTCCAGTAAGCATCCGCCTCATACATAGGAGACAATTTCGGGTTCTTTTTCACCCTGGCTGCATAACGAAGAACGATAAAGATCAGAATGGAAGTGAGCACCACCCAGCAAAACAACCGGTAACCGAAACCGGAAAACAGCGGCAAGTCCGACAATCCCTGTGCTATACCGATTGTAAACGGATTCAGGATTGCTCCCGAAAACCCCACATGTGCTGCCACATAGACCATACAAAGTCCCGTAATAGAATCATATCCCATCGAAATGGCAAGCGGCACAATAATTATGACAAATGCAAGCGTCTCCTCACTCATGCCGAATACGGCTCCGAACAAACTGAACAGGATTATAATCAAGGATATCACCACATTATTCACTCCGACCATACGAAACAGCCCATATTTCTCCACTTTACGCGAACTCCGTAAAAAAGATAGTATCCCGGTATCGATTGCCCGGCTACTGTTCATAATCTGAAAAGCTCCCCCGATAATCAGTAGGAATGCTATAATACCAGCCTGTTTCTCGAATCCTTCCAGTAACACGCCGAAAACCTGCCAGCTCTGCGGAGCGGGATCGACTGCATGAAAGGAGTTATCTACAATAACCGTACGTTCCGTACCGTTGACCACCCGTATTTCCCGGGAATATTCGCCGGCAGGAATAATCCATGAAAGGGCGGCACATATCAGGATTACAACAGATATAATTGTATAAGTATGCGGAATCTTATTCAGTTTCATTCGTTCTTTCGGATCAAAGTTGATAGGTATCGCCGGCTGTCAATATCCGGACATTCAATGAATTTGTTTTCAGATAGCCGGTCGGACTGATTGTCGGCTGCGCTTCCGGTTCAAATACCATCACCTGGCTTTGTCCGGCTACACGGAATGAACCGTCCGGTTTGACAATAATGGCCGTTGCCTCATCAATGCCGACACCTTTCATCCGACGTTCAAGCACCAGGCTGATCAGACGGTTCTGTCGCTTGCGGATGATGAAATGCTGGTCAATGATTGCCGAATCAATAAATCCAAAACCTTCCGCCGTCTGTACATTTCCTTGTTTGATATAAGAAAAGTCACCCTTATATTTATCAGGAACATTCTCTTCCTCACCGGTCAGCATGATTTTACTCATTACAGCCGCACCGGCACTGGTTCCGCCAATCACGCCACCATTTTTATAGATTTCACGAATCTTTGTAAGGAACTTTGTACCCTGCAGATAATCCGTCAACCGGTTCTGGTCGCCCCCGGAAAAGAATACAGCCGTTACGCCATCCAGCTTCGCCAGACTTTCTTCCGAGTCGATCAGTTTCTTCGGGTTATTGACATACTCCGAAGAGGCACATCCCAAACGGGCAAACTGTTCCTGCTGGTAACTACCCGTATCTTCGATATCACTACTGGCGAAGGGTACAATCAGCACACGTGCCTTACTGCCGCCTCCCAATGCCAGATATTGGGTCATCAGAGAATCAGGACGGTCACCACCTCCAATAATAAAGAGATGACCTTCTTTCAGTTCAGGCGTTTCTTCATCATTCTCAGCCTGTTTATCTTCGCTAAAACAACTGGTGGCCACAAAAACCGCCAACAGTAAAAACATTATATATCTGTATTTTTTCATCATTATCTTATTTATACTTGTTTATTCCACTCACCGGAACAGTACTCTTCCGATAGCCGGAATAACGCTCTTCCATCGAGTGGAACAGTACACTTCCAATCATCGGAACAACGTTATTCCAGTCATCGGAAAACCGGTTCATCTTTTTCTATATTTCCGTCAATAATGCCAAAGCCATATCCGCAGACATCTGTAAGTCATCATAAAGGATAAACTCATCTGTCCCATGTGGGTTCTGTGCCCCGACTCCCAGATTGATCGTCGGCAGTCCTTTTGCATTCATGTTATTAGCATCGCTACCTCCCATCGACTTTACACCTTCCATTTCCAGAGAAAGATGGCGGCATAATGCTTCCATACGTTTATAAGGCGTATTATCAGGAGAAACACGGTAAGGTTTGAAATCCCAGTGCCAGGCACACTCCACACTCCCGTTCAACCGGATTGCAGCAGCCTCAAAATCAGCAATAACAGCTTGCATCATCTGCTCACCCTGATCCAGATAATCGGTACGAATCTCACCCTCAAGCTCTACTGTATCAGGCACCACATTGGTTGCTGTCCCACCTCCGATAATACCGATGTTGGCAGTAGTACAGGCATCGATCCTGCCAAAAGGGAAATTTCGCATTCCCTCGGCTGCTATCTGTATGGCATTCACTCCCTTTTCAGGAGCAACACCGGCATGTGAAGCACGTCCTTTCACCTTCATTTTGAAAGCGATAGCACCACAGGTTTCCGATACAAATTTACCGGGAGAAAGATGTGAATCGAAAACAAAACCATGTGTCATTTGTGCCGATGGTTGATAAAACATCGAACCGGCCAAAGTCGTTTCTTCGCATACGCTGAAAAGCAGAGTACAAGGTTTTATTGCTTTCTTTTGCTCTACAGCCTGTCTCAATGCCCAGAGAATAACTGATATTCCTCCCCGGTCATCCACGCCTAAAATCGTCGTACCGTCCGAAGTTATCCGGTCAGCCAGTATCTGTGGCTTTACCCCTTTGGTAGAACGGGGGGTATCCATATGTGCCATCAAGAGGAAATCACCTCCCCCGTTTACTGGTACAATGATATTCCCGCTGTTTCCTCCGGAAAGGGATGCTGCTCCGTCTTCCTGTGCAGGAAAACCCAAGGAAGCTGTGACCGACCGGATAAAATCGGCCACAGGTTGTTCTTTACCGGAAACAGCATCGATCTGAATCAAATCGAGAAACAGACGTTGCAAATCCGGATGTATTTTGTTATTCATAACTGTTTATTATTACGTTTTTCAGCAACAGAGATTCCATATCCGTACAATCGCCATGAACGAACCCGATATAAACCGTTTTACCGATGTAAGCAGAAAGATCGATTGTCTGATTAACAAAGTTTTTCTGTTTATACTCTTCGGTCAGTTCTGTATACTCCTTTAAAGTCTCCGCATCCCGGCAATTATCGATAGTGATCGGCTGCAAAGATACAACGAGTTTATATTTTTCCTTATATGCGTTTTTAGCAGATGCGGCCATCTCGAAAGAGATATCCGCACTGTTTGCATCTTCCGGAATGGATATGGCGGGGGTTACCAGATAGTTTTCCGGTGTCAGAGCGCCTTCTGCCGACAGATAAGAATCAGAACATACAGTTCCGTAACCTTCATAATACTCCCATCCATGCCCATCTCCATCCTTATCAATCACAGTCCACGAAGCCGGAACTTCACCTGTCAACGGTTCATTCAGCAAAGTCGTCATAATAACTTCCGGAGTAGAGAATTTCTGTTCTTCCGAATAACTCATCCCTGCACTGTTTTCGGCAAAGGCACGCACATAATATGTTGCTCCGGGTTGAAGGTCTTTCAATGTGACAGCCAATGTCTGATGGGGGTCTACCGTCTCCACCCTGTTATCTATCGTAGGAGAAGGAGCTGTTCCAAAACAAAAACCTTTACGTATTACAGACGCCCCGCCGTCTTCCGGTATATCAGCTTTTACATCGACAGAGGTACGCGACAGGTTTTCCAATTCACCCATTACAACCTGGGGAATCGTAACATTCAAAGCGGCACCTTCACCTTCGATCTGTATATCGGTGACATACATACAATACAAACCGGTAGATCTATAATGTACCCAGGCTATATAAACATCCTTATCTTTATAGCTGTCCAGGCTGACACTGCGATATAATAGTGTACGGTAAGCTTCAGCCGGCAGTGATTCCTCGAAAAGAACAGTTCCGTTAGTCTGACAGTTTTCTTCTGTAAACGGAGTTTCAGAAATCACTACTTTATAATGTTCCATATAAAACTCATCGTCCATTACTCCAACCGACCATTTAAGGACCGGTTTACCGGCACTAACCGTTATCTTGGGAGTTACCAGATAGTTCTCCGGCGTCAGGTCCTGTTTACTACGGTACGAATCAGACAAAGCAGCAAAAAAGCGATTGTTATAAGCTTCCCAGTTATAGCCGTCACCATCTTTATCGATGATATTCCAGTACTGCGGTGGAAAGACGTCTCCACGGAAACGTTCGTTAAACGGCAATACCATCGCCAACTGCCCCAGACAAGTAAAATTACGTAAATCACCCAACACAACCTCATTTCCTCTTTTTGCATAAGAACGGGCAAAATACCGGGTACCCGACCGAAGTCCGGTCAGGCTGACTGTAAACTCAGCAGAAACAGAAGAAGAAGGAACATACTGTACCTCCGCCTCGGGTTGTACAGACCAGCAGATACCGGTTTCCGTAACTCCATCCAGTACACCTTCCACCTTACCTCCCAGCGTGGCCGAAGTCTCTGTAATATCAGTTACTACAGATGTACGCAATTGAAGCGGTAAGGCCTGATCGTCATCGCTACACCCGGAAAACAATGCAGACAGAATAAAGAGTATACCGGCCCATATAGATAATCTTTTCATATTCTTTCTTTTTAATATCCGTAAACTACAACATTCTTTAGTATCAGCGATTCCATATCCACACAATCGCCATGAACAAAGCCGATATAGATCGTTTTACCCACATATTTCGAAAGATCGATATGTTCTGTCTGGAAGGTTTGTTTACTATAGGCAGAAGTCAATTCCGTATAATCACGTAACACATCCGCATCCCGGCAATTATCAAGTGTAAGAGGTGATTCAGATGCAATGATCTTATATTTTTCCTGATAAGCATTCGTTGCAGAAGCTGCCAGATCGAACATTAGTTCGGGAGCAGTAGCATCGGCCGGAATAGCAATAGCCGGAGTGATCAGATAATTTTCCGGACTCAGCGCACTCTCTGTATCATAATCATATGAATCGGAAATAACCAGTCCCCATTTAGCATAATAATACCAGCCCAGTCCGTCACCATCTTTGTCCAGTAAGCTCCAGGTCGACGGGAGTTCTTTGGTCAGCGACTCTTCGAAATAGAATGTTTTTTCAGCAGTCAACTTCAGGTTCAGAATCGAAGTCGGACGATTGGCACGCGCATCCTCTGAATCTTCCAGAATAATATAGGCAGAACCACCTTTCCGCTGGAGAATATTCAAAGGGATATACCCGAACATTTCTCCGGCAGGAATTGTAATCGTTCCAGTCTGATATTTAGCATCATATTCGATATTACTTCCGGTACCAAATTCAAAATCTTTCCCGTAAGTGGTTGTTCCGGTATAAACAATATACTGATCAGAAGTATATCCGTCAGGTAATTCCGTCAGATATTCGGTCGTGCTTTTGATATAAAAAAGCTGGTCCGCCAAACGGAAATTTACACGGACTGCGCCGTCAGCCGGTTTAATCAATTGAACACACAACCGATCCTCCCCATTCTTGCCGGCTTCCTTTACAAATATATTAGACAAAACCGACTGCCCGCATTCGGACGGATTAAATTCATAAAAGAGGGGGCCCTGATAGGTACGATCTTCTTTCTCACAAGAGGAAAAGAGGAATAAGATTACCAGGAAACATATTCCACCCATTAAATTAATATATTTTTTCATCATATTATTCTCCTTGTTAATTAATATCCCGGGTTGTTTTCCAGATTCTTGTTCGCATCCATTTGCGTCTCGGAAATACGTGCCACTACTCGGAAATCCTCATAAGAGACAGGAGTACGTCCGGCCGGTTTCGAGATTGTTTCACCCCTACGTTTCAGATCGAAGAAACGATGACCTTCCTGGGCCAGTTCCAGACGACGCTGCAACAAAATTTCATTCAGTAGTTCTGCTCCGGAAAAGGATACAGCGTCCAGTCCGCGTTTTGTACGAAGTTCGTTCACATCAGCCAAAGCCTCTGTATCCTTTTTTAATTCAGCCTGTGCTTCTGCCCGGTTCAATACTACTTCCGACAAGCGGATAACAGGCACATTATCCAAACCGAACGCTCCCTGCCAACCGCTGAACTTTTTCGTCCACCAAACTTTTTCCCCATTGATTTTTGCCTTCCGGAAAGCTTTGAAACGGAGATCATTTTTCTGATCGAACAGAGCGATTAACTCTTCAGCAACACACAGGTCGGCATCTCCTACTCCTTTACCAATATCGTATCCTTCACTGTCAAGTTCAGATTCCATCATTCCATTGATCGATTGCAATGAACTTGAACCCCAGTTTTCAGAATTGGTAAAGTACAAATAAAATATCGTTTCTTCTCCTTTGGAGAAAATATCCGTATAGGTACCTCCATACAGATCAAACGGAGCATTGGTTGTTACATAATCGGATGCTTCTACACACTCTTTCCATTTTCCTTCATAAAGATACACACGGGAAAGTATCGCCTGCGTAGCCAGCGCACCCATGCGTTTCGGCATCAAACCGTCGTCGTTTCCTTTCAACAAAGAAAAACCCTCGGTCAGATCTTTTTCTATCTGCCCCCATACTTCAGCCACTGTCGCACGAGCCGGATACACTTCTTCGCCCATTGGACCGCCATCATAGAAAAATGCCTTCAGAATCAACGGCACGCACAAATCGAAATTATCTACCAGATGTCCCGGTTCACGTCCATAGACACGTGCCAGATTAAAATAAGTCAATCCGCGAAGTGCTAATGCTTCCCCCCAAATCGCTTTTGCTTTCGGAGTTTCGGGCAGCTTCTCCGCATACTCGATCACTTCATTCAGTAAAGCAATTATCTCATATGATTCCACCCAAATATCAAGATGGGAACCGATACGGTTATCCGCTTGTCCCTTATAACGGGAAGCAACCGGAGAAAGACGGGAGTTGTCCGCCAGGACTTCCGGTACAGTCAATATGTCACGACCATAAAACGTCGTTTCCTGCATCAGGTCATAAACGCCATACAACATGGCTTCGCATCCGGCTTCCGTCTGCAATTTATCCTGGGGAAGCAAGGTTTGCGATTTCGTTTCCAACATCTTGTCGCACCCTGTTACAAACAGCAGGCACGAAAGTACCAAGATTATATATATTCTGTCTTTTTTCATTTTCTGATTATCTGTTTACATTAGAAATCAACCTTCAATCCAACCGTATAGCTACGTGACTGCGGGTAAGTACCCAGATCACCGCCGGTAAATTCAGGATCATGTCCGGGATAAGTCGTTGTTGTCCACAAGTTATAGCCGGACACGTACAATTGCAGGTTCGAGATATACAATCCTTTCAGCCATTTGGTCGGAAAGTCATAACTCAGACTAACATTCTTCAGTTTGATATAATCGGTTTTTTCATAACATAAAGTAGAATATTCCGATATCTGGCGCGGATTGCCCGGATAAGCACTCTGGTAAGATGGCTTCGGAACCCAGGTCATATCGCCAGGCTGACTCCAATGTTTATAATACATATCACTCAGCAAATTGGTATCACCTTCATAAGAGGCAAGTACCAGTTTGTCATTCCAAAGACTGACAGCACCACGCTGGAACTGGAAAAATACGGACAATGTAAATCCTTTCCAGGTAAAATCATTATTGAATCCTCCATAGAAAGTAGGATCAGCCGGTTTTGTCCAGATACGATCCTCATCTTTCGGAACATAAGTTATATACCCGTCTTTGTCATAATACATCGGGCGTCCGTCGGCTGAGTTCACACCCGCCCACTGATAAGTAGGCAAGGAAGAGATCGACTGCCCCACCTTATAGTCACCCAATACATCCAGACCATCCTGTAACTCTGTTATCTCATTTTTTGTAAACGATAAGTTCAGTGCAGAACGCCATTCAAAACCTCCAGCCCGTACATTTATAGTATTCAGCATAATATCAACTCCTTTATTACGCACGCCCCCCATATTGGACGGGATAACGGTAAAGCCGGTTGTGGCAGGGATTGTACGGTTATAAAGCAGGTCTTTCGTATCATTCAGATAGAAATCGGTTTCCAATGTGATCCTGTCATCCAGAAAACCTGTAGTAATACCGATATTCCGGGAATGATTCTTTTCCCATGTCAGATAAGGGTTACCTATATAGGTTGGTATGATTGCAGAAGAGTTATCATATGCACCTCCACTTGAATACCAACGTCGTGCCGTATAATCCCCTATGTCCGAATTACCGGTAATACCATAGCTTCCACGTAATTTCAGATCGCTCAACCAACTTTTCACCGGTTCCATAAAAGGTTCCTCAATGATCCGCCAGGCAGCCGATACAGACGGAAAAATTCCCCATTTATTATTTTCACCGAAGCGGGAAGAGCCATCACGGCGGATTGTTCCGGTCAGTATATAACGATCTTTCAACGTATAATTTACACGGGCGAATAAACTGGCCATCTTCCATTCGGAGAAAGTTCCGGATACTTCTTTGGCAACAGCTGTCGTTCCCAACAAATGTAATGAAGGATCGGATACTCCCGTTCCGGTTGCTCCGTGACGCTTATATTGTTCATGACGGTAAGAAAAACCGGCAACTGCTGAAATACGATGTATTTCATTAAATACATTATTATAGGAAGCAACTTGTTCTGTCTGGAAATTAATCAGTTTACCGGTCATTGAGGTAACCGATCCATTTTCCTTTGCACCTTCACGGGTACGGGGATCGATGAAACTATGTTCTTCGATAGTTGTCAGGTCCGCATTATAACTCGATTTAAAAGTCAGTCCCTCCAGTATTTTAAAATCCAGCGAGTTTGCAGTTATCAGCTTGCTTGTCCGTCCGCTATATTCATTCAGGTTCAGCATTTGCAATGAATTATGCTGATAATAACCATAAGGGAGATCACGTACAAACTCACCATTTTTGTCATAAGGCGAGTTAGCCGGGTGTACCAGCACAGCAACACGGCTTGGGTTAGCTGCACGTACGCCACTATACTGATCCTGATCCATCACACTGTAATTGTTATTAGTAGAGATACTCAACCAGGGCAGTAACTCCTGTGTCAGATTCACACGGAAAGCACCGCGCTGAAATCCGGTTTCTTTTACAATTCCATCCGTCTTATTATAAGCAGCAGAAAGAAAATATTTTGTTTTAGCCGTTCCCCCTGTTGCACTGATCTGGGCATCCGAAGTATAAGCCGTACGGTAAATCATATCATACCAGTCTGTCGTCTGAGCCTTCGAGAAACCATCGTCTCCCCAGCCAAAACCCTGATACTGACTCAATCGTCCCAGATATTCGGAACTGGTTTCCCCATAACGATTCTTCATCGCCAGCAAATCCAGTTCTGCCACCTGCGAAGCCGTCAGTAGATCCAGTTTATTGCTGATCTTCTGCATACCGCCTGATAATTTGACCGATATCTTAGTTTTTCCTTCCTTTCCTTTCTTGGTCGTAATCAAAACAACACCATTGGCGGCCTGCGCTCCGTAGATAGAAGCAGAAGCACCGTCTTTCAGTATATCGATCGATTCGATTTCATCCGGATTCAAAGTCGAAAGCACATCCGTACTTTTTACAATACCGGTCGACTGGTCTCCCGTCACCATCTGAACCCCATCGATAATGTATAAAGGAGCTGTCCCCCCACTGAATGTACTTCGTCCGCGGATATTTACCGATACAGCACCACCGGGTGTTCCGTTCGCCGTAATAATCTGAACACCGGACACTTTTCCCTGAAGTGCTTTCTGGACACTTTCAACCGAAGTCTTGGTCAGTTCCTCGCTGGTAATATTGGATACGGCACCCGCTATATTTTTCTTTTTCTCCGTTCCGTAGCCAATAACAACAACATCAGACAGCATCGTTACATCTTCGCGCAAAGTAATAGTAACCGGCATACCGGCTGTAACCGTAACCTCTTGTGTTGTCATACCTATAAAACTGATTCTCAGTTTTACTTTCTTCACTCCCTCGGGAATAGCCAGATCAAATCTGCCGTTATCATCGGTAATCGTACCCCCTTCTACCTTTTCTGCAACAATTGTTGCACCAATAACAGGCAATCCACTCTCATCCACCACTGTTCCTGAAACCGTTATTTTCTGCCAGACAGAATAAAAAGCATCCTTTTCAGCAGTTGTTGTCGCAAACGTATTCTGAGATAATACTCCCAATAACAAACAACAACAATAACGATTCAGGGGTGTGCACAATAAACTCCTGACTCCTTTCCTCATAATCCTAAATTTGTGCTAAATTCATAAACATTCACTCAATCTCCCTGAACTAAAGCCACAAAAATAAAGTAAACATTTGATAAATTGCACTATTTTATTAAGAAAATAGGTCCAAATGACAATTATACAAGCAAATAAACCCTACAAAATGTAAGTTCAAATATAAACACACACAAAAAGAGCCTTGATTTTTTTATGGAAATTCAAGACTCTTTTACTTAATAATAAATGGACAGAACTACCGTTGTTCTCCAAATTCGGTCTGCTGTCTTTCAACCTCCTTCAGTTTCAAGGCATTCAGTTCTTTCTGAAGACGTTCTACTTCACGTTCGGCTGACGATTTACTTACTTGTACATCTGTTTTACCGGTTACAGTCAGAGGAATAAGAGCGGCTTCCGATTGATTATAGACTAACGGATAAACAGCCGGAGTACTTTCCAGTTCAAGCTCTGCACTGATCGGCATCTGGGAGCCTTCCATCAGAACACTGGCCATCACTTTGATCTTCCCCGGTTTCAAAGTAGACTGTACCAGTACCGGGGCAGTCCCCCATTTCACCGGAGCCGGATTCGCCATAATATCGGCACTTCCCAAGATACGCCCTTCACCTTCGATATGGAACTTGATGAAATAATTGTTCAAACGCTTAATGTTACCTTGTTTATCGGCAATAGCTGCAACTACTGTTACAAAATCAGAGCCGTTTGCCTCCAGGTTCGTACCCTCGTTATCTACCCAGAGCAACAGTTTCTCCGGGCGGCGGGCAGGCGTTACTTTATGGGTAGCAACCACTTTTCCATCTATCAGACCTTCTGCCAGTAAATAGACATCCTCCTGTTTCCTGTCTCTCGACAGAGCCTTGTCTACCATAAAATCATACATACCGGGGAAAGTGATTACCGGCGACGGCATTCCTTGCCGTCCCTTGTCTTTCTTATAAGTGGATGTTTTGCCATCTTTATTAAAGGTCAGACGTACCTCATCACAGTTGGAATAAACCACGACATCTTTACCTGAGAACGGAGTCATTTCATTGGCAATAAATACCATCGGCCCGGTTTCTGCGATCAGGTCGCTTTTAACAGGCGGACGTTGAGCCTTGAACATATAGTATGAATACTTGGGCTGACGGAACACATCCATGATACCTCCGTAAAAAGGATCGGGATGATAACCGCGCTGATGATCGAACGAATGCCAGAGGCAACCGCCTACATGCTGACGGGAAGTCTGAAACAACGCATCATAACTGGTATAAGGATAGGAAGGTGAAGCATAATGCTGCGCCTGTATCAACATCGCCTGTTCCCCCCAGTTACGGGCAACACGACTAGGGGAGTTATGCGAATTCCAGTCATCCACATTATCTCCCCATTCGCGGGTAAAATAGGTTTTCGACGGATCCAATTCTTTTATCGCCCATTCCTTATCTGCATTCTGAGGATGAGCAAAAAGTACCGGAAAGACTTCGTGACCACGTGCCTCACTGTCACTACCACAATAGCAGGATGAGTAAGGATATTCAGCATGTACGATATCGTTAGTATTCTTGGCAAAGTCAGCCGGATACCAGGTCTCATTCAGGATCGGTTCCCACAACCAGACACAAGCATGGTTACGGTCACGGCGCACCAGATTACGGATATCGCTATAGACACGTTGCGCAAATTCGGGTGCATCGTTCCAGAATTGCCAACCCGGCGTATTGACGATCACGAACAATCCCAGCTCGTCGCAGGCATCCATAAAGGCGGGATCTTGCGGGCAATGGGCATTACGGATCACTTCCATGCCGACATCTTTCAGCTTTTTTGCATCCCGCCAATGAATACTGTTGGCAACCGCATTGCCGACAACGGCAAAGTCCTGATGGCGGTTCGCTCCGATCAACGGCTTCTCATACGGTTTACCGTTCAACCAGAAACCGTCTTTTCCTTTGAACTCGATACTACGGATACCGATACGGCGACGATAACCGTCAATCACATTCCCTTGTTCGTCACGCACACGCACCAATAAGTTATATAAGGTCGGTGTAGAGGGTGTCCATAACATCGGTTGCTGCACCAACAGTTTATCGGAGCTGGTTACAATTTTGCCCGGTTTGATCTTCACTTTATCATTCAGAAAAGCAACCTGTTTACCGTCCGGTTGCTGCAATTCGTATTCTACCACACCTGTAAACGCTTTCTTCGTCTCATTACGAACCTGCAATTGCAGCAAAACCTCAGCAGATGTATCCGAAACCTTATCGAAAGCGACAAACAAACCTCCTCCGGCTATTTCATCCTCATAATTCGGATCGGTTATAAAAATATTATTATGAGACACCAGCCAGCAGTCACGGTAGATCCCTCCGAAATAGGTATAGTCCAATACATCCTGCGCTTTTCCGGGAGGATAGGACGGATCGTCGCTATTGTCTGTCCATACGGCAATCACATTCTCACCGTTCCAGTCCAATGCATCCGTCACATCGACTATGACCGGCAGGTAACCTCCGAAATGTTCCGTCAGCAGTTTACCGTTTACGAAGACTTTACTTTTCCCCATGATCGCTTCAAAATGCAGGAAAAGTTTCTTTCCTTTCAAAGCTACATCGGGTGTAAAATGCTTACGATACCACACTTCCCCCTGATAGTTAATGCAACCGCTTGCCTCTGTCGGGAGGTATTCAATACCGTGCGGCAAAGATACGACTGTCCAGTCTTTATCATTAAACTCTTTCGCATCCGCCCCCTCAGCAGCCCCTTTGTAAAATCGCCATGCCGGATTCATGGAATAAACGTCACGTCCGGAGTTTTTCATCCGGAAGAAACCGGCTGTTGAAAACTCAGGTTGATAAGCGGCCAATACCGGCAGGCAGATCAGACTTAATAAAATATAACCAATTAATTTTCTCATTTGTATTTTAGTTTGTTCTTTATCTTCCGAAATTAAATAATGGTGATTCTGTACGTGCACCGTCCATTAACACTTCCAATTCTTTCACTTTCTCCGGATTCTGCTGAGACAGGTTATTATCCTCATGGATATCTGAACTCAAATCATAGAGTTCCAGGATGGTTTCGCCAACAACCGGTTGACGGATCAGTTTCCAGTTTCCACTGCGTAAAGCTTCGCGCCCATTCAGTTCATGAAATTCCCAATATAAATAATCGTGTTGCTTCTGTTCCCCTTTTGACAATAAGGTCGGGAGAAAAGAGATTCCGTCGCCAGCCTGCGGTAAAGTTACTCCGGTCAGCTCTGCCAAGGTCGGCATTACATCCCAAAATGCACTGATATGCTCACTTTTCACGCCAGCTTTGATCATTTCAGGCCCCCAGGCTATCATCGGCACCCGGATACCTCCTTCGTAAACATCCCTTTTTACACCTTTCAGCGGACCGTAACTCCGGAAATAATCAGGATTTGCACCGCCTTCCCTGTGAGGACCATTATCGCTGGTAAAAATAACAATTGTATTCTTATCCAGCCCCAGTTCTTTCAACTCTGCCATCACATCACCGACATATTTATCCAGTCTCGTGACCATAGCGGCAAAGGAAGCATAAGGTTTTTCCGACGGATGATATCCCATCTTCCCATCATAAGGGACTTCTTCAAATGCATTTTCATACATTTGATAAATAGAATCATGCGGCAAATTCAATTCCGCATGCGGTAAGGTGTAAGTAAGCATTGCATAGAAAGGTTTATCCTTATTATCCCGGATAAACTTTAAAGCCTGTTCATGGATCAAATCCTGTGAATAGATCTTTCTTCCTTCATTATCGTTCTCGTGCAGAGATACAATGTCGTTGTTATGCCACAGATGATCCGGATAATAAGAATGTGCCTGACGCTGGCAGTTATAACCGAAAAACTCATCGAACCCCATATTTGCCGGAACAGAGGTCGAACCGGGATAGCCCAGTCCCCATTTACCAAAAATCCCGGTCGTATAACCTGCCGATTTCATCAGTTTCCCCAAAGTATAAGTATCTTCAGTCATCGGTTGCTGTCCTTCCGGTTTGATCTCTTTATTACCGCGGATCTGCGAATGGCCGGTATGCAACCCCGTCATCAAGGAACAACGGGAAGGGGCACTGACCGTACAACCGGCATAATGCTGGGTAAACAACATACCTTCCTGTGCCATCCTGTCGATATTCGGAGTCTTGATCTTTTGCTGTCCGTAACAGCCTATATCTCCGTAGCCCAGGTCATCAGCCAGGATATAGATAACATTCACAGGCCTCCCCTCCGCCGGTGCTTCTTTTTTACAGGCAGAAAATCCGGTCAACAAAGTTCCGCCTATACATAATACGAGTTGTGTTTTCATTTCTTACAGTTATTTTAAATCTAATGTTATTTTTCAACCCA
The DNA here is from genome assembly GCF_003479515.1 of Parabacteroides sp. AF14-59. Taxonomy (NCBI): domain Bacteria; kingdom Pseudomonadati; phylum Bacteroidota; class Bacteroidia; order Bacteroidales; family Tannerellaceae; genus Parabacteroides; species Parabacteroides sp. AF14-59. The sequence continues at coordinate 83,202 of NZ_QUHH01000029.1, forward strand.
AAGATACGTTATTTAGACCATATAGAATGATATAAGAATTCAAATCCGTCTAGTTCAAAGGAAAATGTTCCCGGACCGAGATAAAAAGAATATCTTCTTTTCTCACATCCTTAATTTCCATCGACTCAGAATCAGCTTCCTGTAACGAAATAGAAAGATCATTTATATTTTCTCCATTCTTATAAACCTGAATCTTATAGGTTCCCGATACCCGGGCCGTACAATCCAGTTTAATTTTCATAGTTTCCATAGATGCCAATTCACTATCCGCAAAAGATTTTGCTTCCGGGAAATAAACCATCGCCAAAGTCTCCCGGCCACCTACATTCAAATGGCTGACCTGTACACCCGGAATACCGACCTCACAACGCACAAATCCCGGCCCCGGTAATCCTTCATAAATAATATCCTCATTCCGGGATATGGCTTCAAACATCCGGACAAGATCATCCCTGACCGGTTTCAATTCCATCAGTTCTTTCCTTACTTCCCCGTAACAGTAGACCCCAAAACCCTGCGCCGCCCTTTCCAGGGAATGAATTACAAAGTGACGGAAATTGACAGATGTATTGAAATGTCCTATACCGATCTCGGAAGGGATCAATATGGGCTGTTTATAATTATACGAATCATTATAGTGATGATCGATCCCAGCTATCGCTTTATACCCCCAGTTTTTATAAAACATCGTACCGATCGCATCCAGGTTTCCGTCCGCATAGGTAGCCGCACTCGTTCCCGTCATTCGGACACGCTCCGGATCACCGGCTTCTGCCTGTCCGGCATCCAGGTTGAAAGATAATATCTTATACGGATCTCCTTCATGGTAAGCGGAAGTAAATTGTTGCCACCACCAGTCGATGGCCTCCTTTTTAAACTGTGCATAATCGGTTTTGTTGGTTTTCAGTTTCCACTCTTCAAATAATTCAGCCGTTACCGGATTGAAATCACTCTCATCCAGAAAACTGAAACCTTCCTCATTTCCCAATTGTACTCCAATAACAGTCTCATCATCTTTATAATGGACAGCCAGATTATAAAGCATTCTTCTTATCCGGTAAAAAACCTCCTTATGACCATATACATGAAGGGGACGGACACCGTAGGTCAGTATATCCCGGATATTCGAATAAAGTACGCCATCCCGTTTCACCCATTGCATCGTATAATTGGAAGAATCCCTGTCGTCCAGATGAAATGTCCAGGCCGTTTCGGGATTAAGAGTCGGTACTCTCTCCTTTTGTGCATGTAAAAACAATACCCAACCGATTTTCAATTCCTGTCTTTGGGCGGCAGCAACAATTTCATCGGCGAAACGGTAGTCAAACCGGTCATCCGCCGGTTCGATATCTTCCCAGTGCAACATCACATAAGCCGTATTAGCTCCCATCTCCTTCATATCAGCAAAGACAGAATCATAGTTTGTCTCTTTTTCATAACGGGTATCCCAATACCCGGTCTCTATCGCTTTCAGGAAAAATGGAGCCAACCGACCATTCTGCCGGACCATATAAGCTATTTTACGGTTCGGCAGACGGATCAATGCTGCCGGAGCGGTCACTGTATCTCTCATCTCATAGTCTACTATTCTCGCTGCTACCGGAGAAGAAGGAGTCATAAATGGCAACGGTTCACTCAATTGAGCCTGCGACGGATAGACCAACGCAAATAATGCGGCAAAAATCAATATCCAATATTTGATCATACACTTTCTATTTTATGCAAATTACTCAATAAAAAACCAGTTTGGTAATCCGGCAAATAAATGCTTCTCACCAAACTGGTCTTAATTAAATCCTATTTTTATTCCTATTTATCAATAACCGATTGCACCGGCATTTGCTTTCAACGGCCATCCCGGATTCTGATAGATCACAGAAGTTTCTCCGTTTTCAGGATCAGTAGCCGTAATGCGGAAATGTTGCATGGCGATCGGACTCAGGTAATGAGCATCACACCAGTTATATCCGTCGTAAACAAGGTTGGACGTTTTAATAATCTGGTAAGGACGTAAATAGACACTGTTCTTCTGGCTGGAAACATTAGCCGTCTTCCCTTCCGTACCTTCCGGTATCAAAGTTGAATTTCCCTGGTTATCCACATATTCATGCTGCATAGCTCCCCACAATTTGAAACCTTCCACCTGATAATTTTTTACCAGGTCTAATGCTCTCCAGCGTTTCAGGTCGTTCATACGGAAGCCTTCTTCCATTAATTCACAACGACGTTCACGACGGATATTGTACAGCAATTTAGAAACAGGCTGACCACCGGAATATACAGCCCAGTCCTTTTCCTTTACCAGGTCAGTAGCTGCTACTGTCTGCTGATAATTCACCGGAAGACCAACACGTTCACGAATAGCTTTCCAGTAAGAATCCGCTTTGCTGTCGATACTACTTCCGCCGTTCTTCATGCAGGAAGCCTCGATATAATTAAGATAGGCTTCTACCGCACGGAATACATGTGACCCTTCCACACAATAATCCCCGTCACGATACCAGGTATGCGGCATCCCCTTACGCAGGCAATAACCGGTTACGGCACGAACCTCCTGTTTGGCCAGAATATCCGGATACCCGAATGTATCGACATCCGACAACTCACTCAACAGCTCGCCCGGCTCTTTCATAAACAATTGCAAACGGAAATCACGGTTCGCCTTCACATCAGCAATCGTATTATCACCCACATATTTGGAAGAAGCATAAATCGGAAGACCATCCTCACAAAGGAATGTTTCCACGAAATCCCTGGTAAAACCCGAATTTCCTCCTCCGCGCTGCAAATAATAACCGGCTGAATGCTTCTCCTTATATTCCATATCATAAGCCCGCCAGAGTAATATCTCCTCATATCCTTCCATATTTTCCGCAGCAAACTGTGCATAATACGGATTATCCAGCTTTTCTCCAAAATTATTCATGGTCAAAGAAACATTATCGGCCACCTCCTCAGCCGCTTTCATCGCTTCATCCAGGAAATAAGAGATTTCACTATCGATATTAATTGTATAATCTTTCAAATAAGCAGTAGAAGCTCCGGGCCAACCTGGTCCACCGGGAACGCGGTTCGTTCCTTTATGGTAAGTTTCCCAACTTGCTTCAAAGAGCGCTGCTCTCGATTTTACCAATAAAGCGGCATTACGGGTAATCCGGTTTTTACCTCCGACCGGGCTATTATTCATCAGCATGATCGCAGAATCCAGATCAGAAATAATAAAGCGGGCTACTTCATTTCTCGGACGCCGGTAACTGGCTTCCGTCAAAGCCTGTTGTTCGTCCGGCAACGTGTTACGGACAATCGGAAAATCACCCAATGTCTGAAGTTTGCTCAGATACTGCCAGGCACGCATAAAATAAGCCTCCCCGATATAATGTTTGATATTGGTTTCCGTCCCGTTTATTTCACCGTTTTTCCAGCGGGGTACCGCTATTTCAAGGAAATAATTCAGATTCCTTATTTTATCGAAATTCCACGGATCGTCACCCCGGGTAGAAAAAGATTCGTTCACTCTCCATTCGCCAGGAACCCAACGGCTGTTGAAAGAACCTGTCACCTGATTATCGGTATCGTTATCATTTTTCCATGTACCCAGATTCCAGCCGTCATGTGTAGTAAAACTATATTGTTTGATCGTATAGGCAGCCAGATCGCTTTCGCTCCAGAAAAAAGCTTCAGGCGTAATATTGTCCAGCGGTTCCCTGTCCAGGAAATCATTACATGATGTCATGGAAAACGCACTTATCAATACGGGTAAGATATATTTCAGTTTCATATTATATTACTATTTAAAAGGTTACACTTAATCCGGTTGAGACAGTTCTCGACAAAGGATATGATTTGGCAGATTCTGTTACCGAACCGTTCCAGTTTCCATATCCTGATCCTAATGTTTCAGGATCAAAGCTATCAGGTAAGCCACTGATCGTAAATAAGTTCTCTACAGAGAGGAAGATCCTTAATTTCGATAAGCCGGCTTTACTTGTCAGATGTGCAGGCAATGTATAACCTATTTGTAGGTTTTTCATACGCAAATAAGCAGCATTCTGTAAATAGCGAGTCTGTTTTTTCTGGTTCTTTCCGCCATCCAGTATCGGGCGCGGGAAATAAGCATTCGGATTAGCTCCCCACTCATCTCCTTCCGAACGGAAGAAGTCCAGGTGATCCGTAAAACAGGTGCTCTGCCATAATCCGCCACTTGCACCCCAGAACATGTTGTCACCCAACCAATAGTCTCTTTTTGCTACACCCTGGAAAAACATACGGATATCAAATCCTTTCCAGGAAGCATCCAGATCGATACCGAATTTATAACGCGGACTCGAATTTCCGATTATTTTCTTATCTCCCGGATCCGTAATCGTATTACTGCCTTCATTCACTTCGCCGTCACCGTTCAGATCTTCGTACATGACATCACCGGCTGCCCAGTTATTACCAAACGATTGTTTGTGGTTCGCAAGCCAGCTCTGCATTTCTTCGTCTGTTTTTGCAATACCATGAGTCACATATCCCCATATTTCTCCGGCATATTGTCCCTCATACCAGGTATTCAGGGTTCCGGTCGGATTCGAATAACGGGTTACCCGCTGACGGTCGTCCGACAGCATAATATGTGCACCGTAACTTACTTTGCCAATCTGGTCTCTCCAGGCCACATCCAGTTCAAAACCTTTCGATTCCATGTCGGCATTATTCGTTTTGGGAACAGTAGCACCCAGGATCACAGGTAGTTCCGGTGCCGGTCCAACCATATCCAACGTTTTACGGTTGAAATAATCAAAACTGAAAGTCAAGCGATTCTGCAATGCACCTACATCGATACCTATATTCCAGGAGCGCATTGTTTCCCAGGATAATAAGGCGGAAATCAAATCCGGCGCATTAGCCGTATTCGGCTTTACCCCATTCAGTAACCAATGACTATCAGCATCATTCGCCGCAAATTTGAGTAACTGATAATAAGGATACAGGTTCGTTGTGTTCTGATTACCCAATTCACCCCATGAGCCTCTCAACTTCAAATTATTTACAATATCGGAATAAGGTTCCCAGAATGCTTCACGCGCTACATTCCAACCGGCAGAAACGGAAGGGAATACATTCCATCGGTGATCTCTTGAAAAACGGGAAGTACCGTCATAACGGGCATTTACTTCCAACAAATAGCGTTCTTTATAGTTGTAATTGATACGGCCGAAAAAACCAGCTGTAGCCCAATGGCTATATCCCCCTTTTGTAATCTTATCAGTACCGGTCGATGTATTCAACGTCGGCAAATTGGAGGTGATCATATCTGTTCTCGATGCACCTAACTCCCTGTATTTATTAAGTTCCGCCTGAAAACCGACCATGACCTTCAAGGCATGACCTTCGTTGAACTCCCTGAAATATTCCGAATAAACGTTCGGATTGAAGAAGTTATTCTTGGTAGCCTGTTCCAGTACGGACGATTGCTCTGCCGGATTTGTCCACGGATTATCACTTACATCATATTTGGTTACAGGATTTACATCTTTATGCAAGAACTCCGTCGTAGTCCGGTAATTCAGTTCTCCGAAGATCTTCCAATCTTTGATCGGTTCCAGGATCAACTGGAATTGCTGGTACAGATTATCTTTCTGAGTCTTATAATCACCGCCTTGCAACAATCCTTCCGCCATACTCATTCCATGTCCGTTAGGATCGAGGAAAGGTTCCATAGGCCAGCGTTTTGCGATATTGTGATAGAACACATTATCATCCACAGAAGACGGTTTCTTGTAATCATTACGGATAAACTTAGAGCTATAATTAAAGCTCAACCAGTCCGTCGGCTTGGCATTGATCTTACCGGTAACCGTATAACGTTGCATCTTATCTGTATTGAACTTCAGGAGGCCACTCTGGTCCAGGTAATTAGCAGACACATAGAACTGATACTTTTCACTTCCGCCATTGGCACTTACTGAATGCTCCTGTGAAAAAGCGGCATTATTAAAATAAATGTCATACCAGTCATTATTGGAGTTACCCTGCCAGTCCCAACGACTCGGATTATTGGGATCAGGAACAGTTGTCGGGAGGAAAGTTCCTTCCTGATACGCTTTAATACGTTCCAGCCATTCCGGTGTAAAGCGTCCGGTTTCTCCCATATTTTCTGCAGCCCGATTAAAATACTGGGCATACGTGTATGAATCGGCAATATCAGGAGTATTGATCGCTGAAGACCAACGGAAACTATTGTTATAGTTCACGGCAATTTTCCCGGCCGTTCCTTTTTTAGTCGTGATCAATATTACTCCGAAAGGTGCTCTCGATCCGTAGATAGAGGAAGCTGCTGCATCTTTCAATACTGAAACACTTTCGATATCCTGAGGATTCAACGCATTCATATCGCCTTCCATTCCATCGATCAGTACCAACGGAGAAGATTTCGAACCGTCGCCGATCGTACCGCCACCACGGATATTCAGTTTCATTTCATTGTTCAGCTCACCACCGTTCCCGGAACCTGCATATGAAAAGTTCAAACCCGGAACCAACCCCTGGAGCGCCTGACTCACATTCATAACAGGTCTCGACTCCAACGCCTTCGATGCAACCGTCGAAACCGATCCCGTCAGATTCACTTTTTTCTGTGTACCGAAACCGACAACTACCACTTCACTCAATGTCTGCGAATCTTCCTGCAAAACGACATTGATCGAAGTCTGATTACCGACTTTCTGCATGATCGTTTTCGAACCGATAAAAGAAAATTGCAGAACAGCATTCGGATCACTCAGTTCAAGAGAGTAGTTCCCGTTCATATCTGTGATCGTACCATTGGTTGTTCCTTGCTCAACGACGTTCACCCCTGCCAACGGCTGGTTATTTTCATCGGAAACAACACCTTTTACCACTTTCTTTTGTGAACTCCCTGCAGAGACACTCCGGCTTTCTTTAGAAATACGGATACTCTTACCTACAATCTCGATCGAAACCGGCTGCCCTTCAAACACCTTATAAAGAACATCTTTGATCGATTCGTCCGTGACATCCACAGAAGTCTTTTTCTGCATATCCAGCTCGGAGCTTTTTATCACATACGAATAGCCATTTTGTTTCGTGATCTGTTCCAACACCTGTTCTATCGTGAGATTTGTCAACTTCATCGAAATCTTTTCGGCACCTTGTGCCATCACTGTAGAAGAAACAAAGATCATCAACAGGAAAAACAGTAGAAGCGGTTTTTCATAAAAGGACTGTCTTGTTCTCATGTTAATTAATTTAATTGTTTATACAAAGTTTACATTCATGCATAGAAATATCCGTCAGCCGACCGTACGCTTCAGCTTAATACTAGTATTTCTATTAAATAAATTGAATATTTATTTTCTCTTCCTTATCTCGACCGTATCCCTGTTATACGTTATAACCAACTTTTTATCATTGTTGATCGCATCCAGCATTTCAGGTAACGTTTCTTGATTTACAAACGATATATGATATTTATGCTGCCCTATATCAGCATCCTCTATTTTTATACGGACATCGAAAACACGTTCCAGTTCCGCAGAAATTTCTTCCAGCGAATTGTCTGTAAAATGGTAATATCCATCTTTCCATGACAGGTTATCCAAATGCAATAATTTGTCTTTCTTAATGGCATTAGTCGTTTTATCATAGCTGACTTTTTCACCCGGCTCCATATAAATCCCATCCTCTTCATCGATCGAAGGTGTGGATAAACAGACAGAACCTTCATAAAGGCGGACTTCCATTGTCGGATCTTCCCGATAAGCTTTTACATTGAATACCGTCCCTTTGACATGTACCCCGCATCCGGCAGAATTAACGACAAACTCTTTCCCTCCCTGTTTAGTCACTTCAAAATATCCTTCTCCGTTCAGCGTAACATTCCGGTTATTCTTATTAAAGTAATTGGAATATGTCAACTGCGATCCGGCATTCAACCAGACTATTGTTCCGTCGGGTAATGTCAGTTTACTTTTTTCACCTAACGGAGCTTCTACAATATAAAAAGACTCCGCTTCCTGCCTGTCTTTCAGGTTCCAGGTCAACCAACTCGTCCCTATCAGCAACAGGAATACAGCGGCAACAGCGGCAACTCTCTTTAGCGCATACTGCTTGTTCTTTCCCTGAACGACATCGATACGAGTATTCAACTGAACAAATTTCCGGCGTGTCGTATCATCCGCTTTCACATCTATCTCACTCCAGATCTCATGAAGCACCTCTTCTTTCTCCAACATATTTTCCGGTTGCAGGAACCAATGCTGGAAACGAGCCTGAATATCTTTCGGCATATCATTACCGAAAAATTTCGTTATTACGGAATTTATATAATTTGTCTTCATTTTAATCGGTGTTACATATATAAGACAGCTAAGACGCCGAGCACACGGTGTCCCTAATCAAAAAAAAATCATTTTATCCTACAGAAAAGTTATTACGTACAGGACAAGCAGTTTTCTTAAATCAGCCAGAGCCTGTGAAATATGAGACTCGACAGTACGTTTACTTATATTCAATAGTGTTGCAATTTCATCATTAGATAAGTTCTCCAACCTACTCATTTTAAATATTTTCTTTCTCTGAGGGGGCATTTTCTCGATTGACATTATGATCAGCAACTCCAGATCTTCCGCATGAATTTTCTCTTCTACCAAATCCTCATAAGGTTGTATGTTCTTTTGAATTTCGATATAATTTTCTTTTATCAGAAGATGGGAATAGTGGTTATATACGGCATTCTTCGCCATGCGGAACAAGTAAGACTTAAATGAATCCACCTGGGCTATCGTTTCATGATTACTCCATACTTTATAAAATATATCTTGTGTTATATCTTCGGCTTCAAGATCATTTTTCAGCAGGCCACGCAAAAAATATTCCACACGAGGAGCATAGATCATATAAATAGCTTCAAAGGCTTTACGGCTACCTTTTACAAGTTCTTTCAAGTATTTTTCTTCAATTCCTCTATCCATTCCTACTATTTACCAAATATCATACTTAAGGTACTCTGAAGTCTCCCGTCCCTAAATGTCTTTTACAAACATAGGAAAATTTTCCGTAAATAAATAGAGCCTTCCGTTTTTTTATACGCATACTTGAGCAAAGAAAAAGGGGAAAGCTTATAAACTATCCCCTCTGTCCTGCTATTTTAATAAGATCAAAAACTATTAATTATTTTATTCGCCTCCTCTATGACCACAGCGGCAGGAATAGTCTCCAATGTATTTTCATCGAACCGGCCCAGCGTTTTCTCTATCTTCTTTATCGTCCGTTGATTTCCAGAAGCCTTAAATTCTTTTTTCAATATCCTTATCTTTTCAAAAGCCTGTATGCCGGCTATCAAACGTTCATAACGCATGGAAGTTCTTGCGCCCGGGTAGATCAGATAGGTATCGCCACCCGGCCAGGTATAAAAACGGCTATCCAGCAACGGCTCGATCACCCAACTGTTGAGCGCCCAACGGGAATAACCGTCGAGATCTTCTTTTGCCGCATACCAGCTAAACCATTCACATTCGGCTGGCGGATTGAAGGTGAACGTATTAGGACGCGGTTCTTCACAACTCGTATAGAAAGTCGTTATCTTTCCTTCCTCCCGACGTTTTTTCTTCGTTTCTTCGGAGTATTTCATCCGTAAAGCTACACAGTAATCGTCCAGATCGTCCGACAATTCTTCATGCAAAGCTCCTGCCAGAGATACCTTAAAATCAGGATCAGCTTTACGAATCACTTTCAATGTTTCCTGCATGACAGGCATAGGGCGTTCGTCCATCGATATATGTGTAATATCAAACCATCCTTTTTCCTTCAGATGGGCTGCAAATGATTTGAGTAAAGCGACCCACACCTCCTCATATTCCGGATCTCCGGGTTTCGTATCCAACTGTTTCAGACTATTGGTCGCCTGGTCGAAATATTGAAAAGAAAGCCGCCACGGCACCATCGAATAACAATTTATCTCCTGAGTGATACCGACATTCATCATAAATCCGATCCAACGGTCGAATACGGCATAATCGAAAGACCAGCTACCATCCACTTTCTTCATCCATGTAACCATAGACTCGAAATAATCATAGGTTTGTCCGTTCCAGGGCTTATGCATGATAGAGGCAGTAATAACAGTTCCGCCAGCCTGCCGGTACATTTCCATATACGGACGCATACATTCCAGATGAGCGTCACTCCAGGGTTCCACCTGATGATAACGGGCTATGGCATACGGATTCTGCCACAGGTCGAGATGGTACGACCAATCGGACGGCAGAGGCAAGGTACGATCTTTCACCTGTACGGTCAAAGCTAAAGTCTCCAATATTTTTTCCCCGTCTTTTACAGTCACTGTCCCTTTATAAAGGCCGGGCAGACTTTCCTGAGGGACCCATACACGTACCCATCCGCCTTGCGTACACCGGGCAGGTAAAGACAAAGTATGCGTCAGATGGTCTATCGGATCTGCCACAAGCGACGAATCGAAAGCAGCCGCATCAGGACGGTCGCCACATCCTCCTTTTCCATCCTTATTCAATTCATCTGTCATGACATAACGGACAAAACCGCATAAGAGCCGACTATTGCCGATCGTGTATTTTCCATTTTTATGAACCAGGTCACTTACCGAAAAAGAAAGATCTGTGAGCGGCTGATCCCCCCAGACAACAAATTGTGAAGCTACACGTTCCCCTTTCCAGGCAGTTAATGCTATTTCCTTTTTTATCGATCCCACCGGAGCCGGTTCTTCTTTCTTGTAACGGATATCCGTCGACCCCCAACTGACTTTCGTCCCTTTCACTTTTTCCCACAAGTCGAAGTTTGTCACGGCCGGATTCGGTAATTCCATATAAGATGTCACGGGAAAAGGCGGTTGACCGGTAGACTGTCCGGAATGTGTTACGCCATTCACTGATTGAGCATAACCTTGTACAGCCAGGCAAAGGCCCGCGGTTATTAGCGCGATTACACTGTTATATTTCATACAATCTATTTTTACATTAATGATCAGAGACAAATAAGGCCGTCGCCAAACGGTAACGGCCTTGTATTGTATATTATACAATTTATTACCAGTCGCTATTTTGAGTACATAGTAAATTCGTCTGTATTTCTTTAGCCGGGATCGGTAAATAATAATGACGCTTCTGGAAGCTGGCGAAACGGATCGAATCCTGCGATTTCAATTCCTGTTCCAGTAATCCCCAACGACGAAGATCGTAGAAACGCTCCCCTTCCTTAAAGAACTCGATAGCACGTTGATGAACCAACTCATTCTTAACCGATGCCGCATCGGTTTTACCGGAATAAGGAAGCAGGTTACCGCCACGGGTACGGATCTGATCGATATAACTGATAGCTTGTGCCGTATTGTTCAGGTTCAGTTCACATTCTGCCAGCAGAAGGATCACATCCGCAAAACGCATGGCCCGTTCGTTGATATAAGAAGGAATTGTTTCCACTTCCTGTTCACGGGTTTTGGAGTTCTGATATTTAAGAATCCAATAGGAATTCAGATCGTCACCGGATAATACCTCCTGAATAGGTTTCATATAATACATACATCCCGGATAATTCCAGGCGACAGATGTCAGAGCACGATAATCGTACTCGCCATTAGCCGCTTTTTCCTGCAGGAAAATATCCATCATTTTCTGTGTCGGTTTAGCTTCAAACCATCCGCCTACAGCACCGGCCGCATATTCAACTGCGATAGTGGTAGACTGTGCCGAGTTGGCCGTTTCGCCATTATCCCACTGGTCAGATCCGCCGACCGGTTCATACAGGATCTCAAAAATACTTTCCGCATTATTTTCATGTTCCTCATCAAAATTCCAGGTAAAATCATCGACTAACTTATAAGTATAAGGTGCTTTTGTCAATGGTTCCAAGGTATTTTTAGCATCCTGCCATTTCTCTGTATATACATACAATTTACCCAAATAAGCATAAGACGTACCTTTTGTCGGTTTTCCCTTATCATTCGATACAGGAAGTAAATTGGCCGACTCAATAAAATCTTTTGCCGCCTGTGCATAAACATCTGCCTGGCTCGACTTGGCCAACTGGAATGTCGCGGGATCCTGGGATGCTTCCAATCTCAAAGGCACATCTCCAAACTCTTTTGCCAGTTGGAAATAATACATGCCTCTGATAAATAAAGCTTCACCGCGGGTCTTCTTTATAAAATCTTCCGGAAAATCTTTTCCTTCGATTTCCTGCAAAATAGAATTTGCACGATAGATAGCATTATAGAACTGATAGAAGATATTATGTGCCACCGAATTGTTCGGGTCGTTCGTAAAACGGTGCATCGAATAGATATCAGCGATATCATTACGAAATTCGATATCGTCGGCACGGGAAATACGAGTCATCAGTCCGCGGGTTCCATAGTAACCGCCGTTCCAGTTTTTCAACGGAGTATAACAGGAAGCCATCGCCTGCTTAAAGTCGGCTTCCGTCTTCCAGAATGTAGCACCGGTCGGCTTGTTCGGATTAGTCAGATCCAGCTTGCCTTCACAACTGTTTAATGCAACGGCAATAAATACGAATATGATTAATTTTATTGTTTTCATAACTATATGGTATTTTAGAATGTAAGATTAAGTCCCAGCATGAAGACTCTGTTTGTCGGATAAACGAAATTATCGAAACCGCGTGATGTTGCATTGTCGCTATTGTTGATATCGGGTGTATAACCACTATATCCGGTAATCGTAAACAGATTTTCAGCATTGACATACACACGTAATTTCTGAATTTTATCCTGGAACAAGCGGTTAGGGAATGTATAACCCAACTGCACATTACGCAAGCGGAAGAATGAACCGTTCTCCAGGAAGCGGTCACTCTGCGGACGGGTATTCTGATTCGGGTCATCCCATACCAGACGCGGATGCGAAGCTCCTGTATTCTCCGGTGTCCAATAATCCAGTGTAGTAGCCAGGAAGTTTGTTCCTTTGTTCACTCCTTCCAGTTCCAGGCGCGTACCATTATAAATTTTATTACCGAAAACACCCTGCATTCCCAACAACAGGTCAAAACCCTTATAGCTTGCATTGAAGTTCAATCCCAATGTTACTTTCGGGAACGGACTGCCGCAATATTCACGATCGTCATCCGTGATCTTTCCGTCGTTATTAGAATCTTTGAAACGGATATCCCCTGGTTTTGCATTCGGCTGGATCAGGTTACCGTCTTTCACATACGCATCGATTTCCGCCTGGTTCTGAAAAATACCTTCTGTCGGAATCAGCCAGAAACCACCGATCGGATATCCGGCCAATGTTCTGGTTGTCGGAACATTCGTACGGTTTGTTCCACCCTCGATCACCCCGTTGGCAGTACCCATTGCAACCACTTCATTCTTCATCGCATTTCCTGTAAACGTTACGCCATAGGCAAAGTCTTTTGAAGGCGCATCATTCCAGCCTACGGTCCATTCTACACCGGTATTCTTGATTTTCCCCGCATTAAGCACAGGGTCGTTTGCACCACCCGTAGAGACAGGAATAGGAACTTTCAGCAAAATATCTTTTGTATTTTTGCGGTACCAATCGGCCGTAACCATCAAACGCGAATTTAAGAAAGCCAGATCCACACCAATATTAGTCATCTCTGTTTCTTCCCATTTAATAGCCGGACTAGCGAAATCTTTCGGGAAAGCACCGCTGATCACCCCACCGTTTCCGTCAGGATAGTTGATATTGGAAGTTACAACGCTGGTATACATATAGTCATCGATTTCCTGATTACCCAGGATACCGTAACCGCCTCTTAACTTCAACTGATCCAGCCAGCTTCTTGAATTTTCCATGAAATGTTCTTCTGCCACGTTCCAACCGACAGAAACGGAAGGGAAATGACCATAGCGGTTTTCTTTCGCAAACTTAGAAGAACCGTCACGACGATAAGTCGCAGTGATCAGATAACGATTATCGTACGAATAGAAAACACGGGAGATAATGGAAGTCAAAGCACTTTCTTTCGACCAGGCATCATTCATACGATCCTGTGTAGCCGCTCCGACCTCCGTTATTCCTTCGGGCAGTCCCTTACCGGAAGCCATGATATAACGTGTACGGTAGTTCTGGTAAGAATATCCCAACAAGGCGCTGATCTTATGTTTCCCAAATGTCTGATCGAATGTCAACAAGTTCTCGATCAGGAAATTATTTTTACGATAACGATATTCGGTCATATTGGAAACCGCATTATTACGCAAACCGAAATCATAAATATTCTCGTAAGAAGTATTCCGTTCAAAGGAGAAGTCAGGCGTTGCATTCAGGCGATATTTCAATCCCAACGGCAATTTTACCTCCGCATACAGATTGATATAAGCGTTGTACGAATCCCAGGTTCTGCGGGTCAAGTTCTCGTCCAGAATACCCAGCGGGTTCGGGATATCTGTTGCATCGCCATAGACTTTCCCATAGCCGCCCTTCTCGTTGGTCGGATCATATTGCTGTAAAGAAGGAATCGACTGGAGGATAATTCCCAGATAACCGCCACGGGCAAATCCATACAACGGATTGTTCTGCTGTGAACTGAACACGACATTATTACCGAATGTAAACCAACCTCTCTTATATTCAGATTTGAACTGGGCATTGTAGCGTTCATAGTTGGTACCCTTGATCGTACCGTCCTGATTGACATACCCCAGACCGGTATAATAAGTAAAGTATTTCGTTCCGCCACGCACTGTCAGGTTATAGTTCTGCATCAGTGCCGGTCCCATCATAATATCCTGCCAATCATTATTTTCTTTCATGTCTATTCCCATTTCCAGCGGCTTGGCTCCGATCGCTTCACGGGAAACAGTTGTCAGACGTGCCCAGTCGTTAGCACCGAGCATATCAAGATATTTAGAAGGAGTCTGTACACCGATGTTGGCGGAAGCATCGATAATCGGCTTACCTTCCGTGTTCGTACCCGATTTGGTTGTGACAATGATCACACCGTTAGCGGCTCTCGAACCATAAATAGCGGCAGAAGAGGCGTCTTTCAATACGTCGATACTCTCGATATCATTCGGATTCAGATGATCCATACTGCTCATATACATACCATCTACAATATATAACGGATTGGCGTTGTTCAACGTTCCGATACCACGCACCATGATACGGCTGCTTTGTCCCGGAGCACCTCCCTGGGATACGATATCCACACCGGCGATCTTTCCCTGAAGTGCCTGGCCGATATTCACATTACTCTGTGTACTCAGTTTCTCCGTGCTGATATTCGCAACAGAACCGGTAAGGTCAGCTTTCTTCTGAGTACCATATCCGATCACGACAACTTCGTCCAGCGCTTTGGTATCTTCCACCAATACCACACGGATATTCGTTTCATTTCCAACCGGCATTTCTTTTGTCAAATAACCGATATAAGAAATATTCAAAGTAGAACCCGCTTCCGCTTCGATCGAAAATTCACCGTTTATATCCGTAACCGTTCCGTTGGTAGTTCCTTTTACAACTACGTTCGCTCCGATTATCGGATCGCCGTTGGAGTCGAGGATCGTGCCGTCAATTTTACGGGCTTGCTGCTGTGCTGCAGCAACAGCGGTTTCGTCTGTCTTGGTTAGTACGATATGAGTACCTTCCATTGCATAATTAACACCCGAGTTTTTCAGTATATCACTGAGTAGTGCAGAAACAGGCTGGTTCTTTGCTTTCACTGACACCCTACGGTTTACATCTACCTGATTGTTATAGATGAACAAATAGTGACCTTTACTGAAAGTAGTTTACAGATAAAACATTTATTACTAAAAACAAT
>NZ_QUHH01000003.1:0-96690 GCF_003479515.1 Parabacteroides sp. AF14-59
CAAAGATATAGATCATTTACTAAACCGTCAGTTAAAACTGACGGCAAATAAACCTGTAACTAAGTATGTCTTATTTATGACTGATGCTTATACATGGTTGGCTCAAATCTTTATTGGCATAATGGAGCTGACTTCTTTTTTGTTTTATATAGCTCTTCCTAATGACTAGCTTTATCCTCTCTACCCTCTCTCCAAAGAGGAAAACTATCCATAAATACATTATTTGTTTTTGATTTATATTAATTTTGTGGACTCAGTAACACTTGTTTGTGGAATAATTCTACAAAAGTATCTTTTAATAAAGAAGTCGTTCTATCTTGTAGTTGGTTTATATGATTAATATTTAGTAGTATAGCGTTTTTTAACAGATTGTATTGAACAATGGTACGATTATTTCATTCTTACAGTAGAGAGATAGAACAATAGAATATTTAAATGTCATTTATAGATATTAGTAATGGTAGGAGAAAGATTAGTAAAAGGAAGTATCGTATTAGTCGCCCTTTTAATGCTGGCAACAGGTTGTCGTAAAAAAGAAGAACCGTTGCGTCCCCTTGTCATTGTAGACAAGCCTCAGAAAGAAGATGTGCAAATATTTGGTGAATACGTAGGTCGTATTCGGGCAGCAAGTTATGTAGAGATACATGCCCGTGTAGAAGGTTATCTGGAAAAGATGCTTTTTGTAGAAGGTAAACAGGTTAAACAAAATGAACCTCTGTTTATTATCAATTCTGCACTTTATAAGGCTCGCGTAGAGAAAGCAAGAGCACAGTTAAAAAAGAATGAAGCTCAGGCGGCAAAAGCCAAAAGAGATGTGGAACGTTTGCAGCCCTTGTATGAACAACATGCAGCGAGCCAGTTGGATCTCGATAATGCATTGGCTTCCCTGGACGATTCGGAAGCCAATATCGCTATGAGTAAGGCTGACCTTGATCAGGCACAACTGGAACTCGGTTATACAACTGTAACTTCCCCAATTGCCGGGTATATCAGTGAGCGTTTTGTCGATGTCGGTGCCTTGGTCGGCCCCGGTGTCAATTCAAAGTTGGCTGCTGTTGTGAAAAGCGATACGGTATTGGTGGATTTTAAAATGACAGCACTGGATTATCTGCGTGCTGAACGTCGTAATATCAAGTTCGGTGAGCAGGACACGACTCGCTCCTGGCAACCGACCGTTACTGTAACCCTTGCTGATAATTCTGAATATCCGGTAAAAGGAATTGTGGATTTTGCAGATCCGATTGTAGACCCTCAAACAGGTACTTTCGGTGTCCGTGCAGAATTGGCTAATCCGAACCAAAAATTGCTTCCCGGACAGTTTACACGTGTAAAACTATTATTAGATGTGCGTGAGCGCGCAATCGTTGTTCCCCGGAAAGCCATTTCTATTGAACAGGGCGGTGTCTTTATTTATATTATCCGTCGTGATAACGTTGCGGAAAAACGTTTTGTTCAGACAGGACCGGAAATAGGGAACAGTATTGTTATTGAACGTGGTCTAGGTGAAAATGAATCGGTCGTTGTTGAAGGCTATCATAAGTTAGTTCCCGGAATGTTGGTTCGTCCGGTCCAGGCAGGTGATGATAAAGCTGTCGCAGCATATAGAGAGGAGGCAGGAGAATGAAACCGGGATTCTTTATAGATCGTCCCGTATTCTCGACTGTACTTTCTTTGTTAATTGTTATTGTCGGGATTATTGGATTGATGTTGTTGCCGGTGGATCAGTATCCGCAGATCACGCCACCGGTTGTGAAGATTAGTGCCTCTTATCCGGGAGCCAGTGCCTTGACGGTGTCGCAAGCTGTTGCTACACCGATCGAGCAGGAGTTGAATGGTACTCCGGGTATGATCTATATGCAGAGTAGCAGCAGTAACTCCGGAGGTTTGACTATTACGGTTACTTTCGATGTGTCGGCGGATGCTGACCTGGCTGCTGTCGAAATACAGAATCGTGTGAAGCTGGCAGAGTCGCGTCTTCCCTCCGATGTCGTGCAGAACGGTATTACGGTAGAGAAACAATCCGCCAGTCAGTTGATGACATTAAGTTTGAGTTCGGATGATCCGCGTTTCGATGAAATCTACCTGAGTAACTTTGCAACGATCAATGTGCTTGATGTCCTTCGTCGTATCCCTGGAGTAGGACGTGTTTCGAATATCGGTAGCCGTTATTATGGTATGCAGATATGGGTATATCCCGATCGTCTTGCCAATATGGGATTGACGGTAAAGGATATCCAGAATGCATTGAAAGAGCAAAACAGTGAATCTGCCGCCGGTGAGTTAGGTAAACAACCGGTCATAGATGTGGATGTCACCATACCTATTACAGCTCGTGGCCGCCTATCGACAGTGAAGGAATTTGAAGATATTGTCGTCCGTGCAAATCAGGACGGTTCTATCGTCCGTTTGCGGGATGTTGCCCGTATTTCATTGGAAGCCTCTTCCTATTCTACTGAAAGTGGGATAAACGGTGAGAATGCTGCAATCCTCGGTATTTATATGCTACCGGGAGCTAACGCTTTGGAAGTGGCAACCAACGTGAAGGAAGCGATGAAAGAGATCAGCCAGAACTTCCCTGAAGGGCTGGAATATAAATTCCCGTTCGATATGACAGAATATATTTCACAGTCCATCCATGAAGTGTACAAGACCTTGTTTGAAGCTTTATTCCTGGTTGTGTTGGTTGTGTTCCTGTCTTTGCAGAATTGGCGTGCCGCTTTGATCCCGACTATTGCCGTGCCTATTTCTCTGATCGGTACATTCGGATTCATGTTAATTATGGGATTCTCACTGAATATGCTGACCTTGTTGGGATTGATTCTGGCAATTGGTATTGTGGTGGATGATGCGATTGTTGTTGTGGAAAATGTGGAGCGTGTTATGCATGAGGAAAAACTGACGCCTCGTGAAGCTACCCATAAGGCTATGCATGAATTGTCGGGAGCATTGATCGCGACTTCGATGGTATTGGCTGCAGTATTCGTTCCTGTAAGTTTCCTGAGCGGGATTACCGGTGCGTTATATCGCCAGTTCTCGATAACTATTGTCGTTTCAGTATTGCTTTCAACAGTAGTCGCATTGACATTGAGTCCTGCTATGTGTGCCTTGATCTTGCGTCCGACAACCGGAAAGAAGAACTTTGTCTTCCGTAAAATCAATATCTGGTTACATAAAGGAAATAATAAATATATCCATTTGTTATCGAAGGCCATCGGAAATCCAAAACGGATTCTGGCAGGTTTCGGTATGGTACTTGTTTTCATCTTTGTACTGAATCGCTTTATACCGACCAGCTTTATTCCGGAGGAAGACCAGGGCTTTTTCACCGTGGAATTAGTGATGCCTGAAGGAGCAACCCTGGAACGTACCCGTAAAGTAACCGACCGTGCTATCGAGTTTTTGCAGAAACAACCGGCTGTGGCCTATGTGCAAAATGTGACCGGTAGCAGTACTCGTGTGGGAACATCACAAAGCCGTTCAACCCTTACCGTTATTCTGAAACCCTGGGAAGAACGTAAGTCTTCCGGCATGGGAGTTGAAGATGTAATGGAAGTTGCCCGTAAAGAATTCGAGTACTATCCGGAAATATTGGCCTATCTGAACCGTCCGCCTGTTATTCCCGGACTGGGAGAAAGCGGAGGTCTGGAAATGCAGCTGGAAGCTCGTGGAGAAGCCAGCTGGGAAAATCTGGTAAGTGCTACCGACACTTTTATGCTGTACGCATCGAAAGCTCCGGAGCTGACCGGTGTCTCTTCTGCTTTGCAACCCCAGATCCCTCAATTATATTTTGATGTAGATCGTGACCGGGCAAAATTTCTGGGTATTCCTCTGACCGACATCTTCTCGACGATGAAGGCTTATTTGGGTTCGGTTTATGTGAATGACTTCAATATGTTCAACCGTATATATAAGGTATATATCCAGGCGGAAGCACCGTATCGTGCCACACAGGAGAATCTGGGATTATTCTTTGTCCGTGCTCAGAACGGTTCGATGGTTCCGTTGACCGCTTTGGGTACGACAAGTTATACAACCGGACCAGGTACGATCAAGAAGTTCAATATGTTCTCTACAGCTGCGATCAGTGCGGTGGCTGCTCCCGGATACAGTTCTGGTGAAGCGATGGCGGCTATGCAACGGATCGCTCGTGAACATCTACCGGATAACATCGGTGTGGAATGGAGTGGATTGTCTTATCAGGAAAAGAAAGCCGGAGGTCAGACCGGCATGGTGCTTGCACTCGTTTTCCTGTTCGTTTTCCTGTTTCTGGCTGCACAGTATGAAAGTTGGATTGTGCCGATCGCCGTACTGCTGTCGTTGCCGGTTGCAGCTTTGGGAGCTTATTTGGGTATTTGGGCTACCGGATTACATAACGATATCTATTTCCAAATCGGACTTGTTACCCTGATCGGTCTGGCTGCAAAGAATGCGATCCTGATCGTAGAGTTTGCTAAAGTACAGGTAGATGCAGGTGTCGATGTTATACAAGCCGCTATTCATGCCGCCCGGATGCGTTTCCGTCCCATTCTGATGACTTCCCTGGCTTTTGTATTGGGTATGCTTCCGATGGTATTGGCTAGCGGGCCGGGTTCGGCTTCCCGCCATAGTCTTGGGACCGGAGTGTTCTTTGGTATGTTGGTTGTTATCACTGTAGGAATTGTGTTGGTACCATTCTTCTTTGTATTTATCTATAAAATGAAGAAAGTCTTAAAATTGGAACGCGTCAGCCAGATCATTCCGAAGGAAAAAATCCTTCGAAAGAGAAAGTTATTCCTTTTTATTGCAGTGGTCGCCGTTGCTTTGGTTTCGCTTTCTTCCTGTAAGTTGGGAGAGAAGTATGCCCGTCCGGATTTGAATTTGCCGACTCAGTTTGAAGGAGAATCGGATACTCTTTCCGTAGAGAACATTCCCTGGGAAAGCCTGTATGCTGATACAACTTTGCAGCGGTTGATAACAACTGCTCTGGAAAACAACAAAGATATGAAGATCGCAGCTGCCAAGATTAAAGAGATGATGGCTGCTAAACGTATCACTTTTGCCGAGCAGTTCCCGGAGATCGGGGCACGTATTTATGGACAGAAGGAGCGTTTGAATTATGGTGGCGATAATCCGAAACCCGATCCTGAATATGGAGCCAAACTGACGCTTTCGTGGGAACTCGATCTATGGGGAAATTTGCGTTGGGCAAATGAGGCGGGTGTAGCAGCTTATCTGCAATCGGTAGAGGCACGTCGTGCTCTTCAATTGACTTTAGTAGCTGAAGTTGCAGCTGCTTATTATGAATTGTGTGCTCTCGACCGGCAGTTAAATATCGTACGGCAGACCTTAGAAGCCCGTCGTGAAGGTGTCCGTTTGGCTAAACTTCGTTTTGAAGGAGGCTTGACATCTGAAACATCCTACAACCAGGCATTGGTTGAGTTGGCCCGTACGGAAACACTTGTCCCGTCGTTGGAACGTCAGGTCAGGATAAAAGAAAACGATATCTCCCTTCTTTTGGGAGAATATCCGGGATATATTCCCCGGGGATTGCCGCTTGGTGAACAGCGTTTGCCCGATGCTTTACCGATAGGACTACCTTCTGCTTTGCTCGAACGTCGTCCCGATATGCGACAGGCAGAGTTGAAACTCCGTGAAGCAAATGCCAAAGTAGGAGTGGCCTATACAGACCTGTTTCCGAAGATCAGCCTGACAGGTAACTTTGGTATTGAAAGTGAAGAATTGGGCGATCTGTTGAAGAGTCCGGCCTGGTTTTTGGCAGGCGATTTGCTTCAACCGCTTTTTGCGATGGGAAAGAATAAAGCGAAGCTGAAAGCATCGAAAGCTCGTTACGAACAAGAGGTTTATACTTATCAAAAGAGTGTGATCAGTGCTTTTAAGGAAGTGAATGATGCTATTATCACGATCCGTAAAGCGAAAGAGATCCGTTTCTCGCAGGAAAGGCTGGAAGCTGCATCTGCTAAATATCTTAAATTGGCTGAACTGCAATATATAAATGGAGTAACTAATTATATAGATGTACTGGATGCCCAGCGTGGTTATCTGGATGCGCAGATCAGTTTGAATAATGCGGTACAGAATGAATTACTGGCAGTGGTTTATCTGTATAAGGCATTAGGTGGCGGATATACCTTAACTTCAGAGAAATAGTCCTTTTTTGCAAGAAGATACAAAATATTAAGTACCTATAGGAAATCTGCTAAAGACAGCCTATAGGTACTTTTTTTATTGGGAAAAACGTTAACTGCTAACTTATTCCTATCTTTGTATTCCTAAAAACAATAAAGAGAGGAATTGCTATGCCATTAAATTTACAAAAGAATTTACCCGCTATTGAACTCCTTAAAAAGGAACACATCTTTGTGATGGATTCCCTTAGGGCTTCGGAACAGGATATTCGTCCGCTTCGTGTGGTGGTGCTGAATCTGATGCCCTTGAAAATTACGACGGAGACCGATCTGATCCGTTTGTTAAGTAATACCCCTTTACAGGTAGAGTTGGACTTTATGAAGATAAAAGGACATACTCCGAAGAATACACCGATCGAACATATGCAGGAGTTTTATAAAGACTTCGACGAAATAGAGAAAGATTATTACGACGGAATGATTGTTACCGGTGCACCGGTAGAGCAGATGCCGTTTGAAGAGGTGAGTTACTGGGAGGAAGTGACTACGATTTTCGACTGGGCACGTACGCATGTGACCTCTACATTATATATATGTTGGGCGGCACAAGCAGGATTGTATCATTTCTATGGTGTTCCTAAATATGATTTGCCAGCGAAGATGTTCGGGGTTTTCCGTCATACGTTGCGGGAGCCTTCTTTGCCTATTTTCCGTGGGTTCGATGATGAATTTTATGTGCCTCACAGCCGCCATACGGAGATACGCCGTGAAGATATCCGGAAGGTACCGGGACTGACGTTGCTCTCAGAAAGTGAAGAGTCGGGTGTTTACATGGCAATGTCGCGCGGAGGGCGTGAGTTTTATATCACTGGACATTCGGAATATTCGCCTTATACATTGAGCGATGAATATATCCGTGACTTGAATAAAGGACTTCCTATTTCGGTTCCTCATAACTATTACCGTAATAACGATCCGGCACAAGGTCCGGTTGTCCGTTGGCGAGGTCATGCAAACCTGCTGTTTACCAACTGGCTGAACTATTACGTTTATCAGGAAACCCCGTTCAATATCGAAGATATTAAGAATCTGGGAAGTTTGTAATTTAGAAATAATTGAACTATCCGAGCAAGCGATCAGTCATACATAAAACATGCTTAGTTACAGGTTCATTTGCCGTTGGTTTTAACCAACGGATTAGTAAATGCTCTCTCTCTTTGGACTTTAGTCCCATTTAAGCAGTCTCTCTATTGAAGAGAAATGTGGCTGAAGCCAATAAAGAGAAGCAACATGTAAACCGTCAGTTAAAACTGACGGCAAATAAACCTGTAATGGCTAAGTCACTTTGATAAAGGGATAGCTCATTATTGATAATATCTGAAATAAAATATGCCAATCAAACCTCGTCGTATTGAACTCCTGGCTCCGGCAAAGGATTTAACTTGTGGTATCGAAGCGATCAATCATGGTGCCGATGCCGTCTATATCGGTGCGCCAAAATTCGGTGCGCGTGCAGCAGCCGGAAATTCGTTGGAGGATATCCGTGCCCTTTGCGATTATGCCCATCTATATAATGCCCGTATCTATGTGGCGTTAAACACGATCCTGCGTGAAGACGAATTGCCGGAAGCGGAGCAGTTGATCTGGCAACTTTACCAGGCCGGTACGGATGCTTTGATCGTGCAGGATATGGGAATTACCCGCCTGAATCTGCCGCCTATCCCTTTGCATGCCAGCACACAGACCGATAACCGGACACCAGAAAAGGTAAAGTTCCTGGAATCTGCCGGATTCACACAGGTGGTTTTGGCACGTGAACTGTCTTTGAACGAGATCAGATGTATCTCGGAGCAGACGACTGTGCCCCTGGAGGTGTTTGTGCACGGCGCTTTATGTGTCAGTTATAGCGGTCAATGTTATTTGAGTGCAGCCCTGAGCGGGCGAAGTGCCAATCGGGGCGAATGTGCACAATACTGTCGCCTGCCCTATTCGATGGTGGATGCAAACGGGACGGAGATCGTACATAACAAGCATTTGTTGTCGCTTAAGGACATGAACCGCTCCGATCAACTGGAAGCGTTGCTCGATGCAGGTGTTTCGTCGTTGAAGATAGAAGGACGGTTGAAGGACGTCACCTATGTAAAGAATATAACAGCTTATTACCGGAAAAAGCTGGATGCAATCCTGGCACATCGTCCGGAATATTGCAGGGCTTCGGCAGGAACAAGTACCTATACGTTTGAACCGGTGGCAGAGAAGAGCTTCAACAGAGGATTTACTCCTTTCTTCCTGCATGAACGGTCGAAAGATATTACTGCTTTCGATACGCCGAAGTCGTTAGGGGAACCGGTAGGGACCGTGAAGGAATTGAAGGGTACCTCGTTTACAGTGGCAGGTTTAAAACAATTGAATAATGGTGATGGCCTGGTGTTCTTCAATAATCGGGGTGAGTTGGAAGGATTCCGTGTGAACAGGGTGGAGGCGAATCGCGTTTTCCCATTGGATATGCCGGACATAAAGCCTAAAACACCTCTCTATCGTAATTTCGATCAGATGTTTGAGAAGCTGTTGGCGAAACCTTCGGCCGAACGAAAACTCTCCGTAAAGATAGAGTTTCTCGATAATGCTTTCGGCTTTACCTTGGCAATGGAGGATGAAACCGGTGCGCGGGTAATGTTGACGGAACCGTTTGCCAAAGAACTGGCACGACGTGAGCAAACAGACAATATTCGTACCCAACTGTCAAAATTAGGAAATACACCGTTTGAAGCCTCGGAGGTCATTGTACAGATGGGCGGGAATTGGTTTGTCCCTTCGTCTTTGCTGGCGGATATGCGTCGCAAGGCTGTCGGGAAGTTACAGGCTGACCGGACCATTCGTTATCAACGGGAATTGGCGCGTAAGGTGGAACCGGCGAAAGAGATACCGTTCCCTGAACGTCAATTGACTTATTTGGGGAATGTATCGAACAGCCGGGCAAAAGCTTTCTATAAGATGCATGAGGTGGAGACGGTGGCCGATGCCTTCGAATTGAAGCCGGAGAAGGATGTTCCGTTGATGTTCACAAAACATTGCCTGCGCTATAGTATGGGATGGTGTCCGACATACCAGAAACAGAAATCACCGTATAAAGAGCCGTATTACCTTTTATATAAAGACACCCGGCTCCGTCTGCAGTTTGATTGCAAGCGGTGCCAGATGTTGGTATATGAAGCGGAAGAATAGAGAATATTTGAACTATAATACACAATAAACTTATTATGAAACAGCACCTATTAACCTTTTTACTCGTCTTGTTTACCTTCGCTTCCTGTGCGGATAAACCGCTTGACCCCTCTAAACCGGTTTATGTAACAGTGAAAACAACGATGGGCGACGTTACTGTCCTTCTTTATGATGATACGCCATTGCACCGGGATAACTTTATAAAACTTTGCCAGTCCGGTGAATATGAGGGAATGTTGTTCCATTGCATTATCAAAGACTTCGTTGTACAAGGAGGCGATCCTACCAGTAAAGCCCATGAACCGGGTGTCTTATATGGTGATGGGGACGGAGGCTATACTGTTCCTGCCGAGATACTCCCTAACCATTTCAATAAACGAGGTGCCTTGATCGATGCCAAAGAAAGCGACGACGTAAACCCTGAACGGGCATCAGCCGGAACCCAGTTTTGTTTTGTACAGGGAAAAGTTCTTTCCGATACCGAACTGGACGAAAAAGAAGCCCGGATCAACCAGATACGTCGTAACTGGTTATACTATAAATATCTTGATCAGTTAAAGAAAGAAGATCCTGCGCTGGCAGCCGATTCGATGGAAAGTGAATTGACGAACCGTGCCCTGATTATGGTAGAAGATACCCTGGCGGAACTTGGCCCGTATGTTATTCCGGCAGCGCATCGCGAAGTGTATAAGACTGTAGGTGGTGTTCCCCATCTGGACAATTCTGTTACCATCTTTGGCGAAGTAGTCGACGGGTTTGATATTGTAGAGAAGATGTCGTTGGTAAAGACCGATAAAAATGACCGTCCTGTACATGATGTCATGATCAAATCGACTAAAGTATTTCAGAAATAGAGAGGCTTCCCTAAACAAGATACCTACCTGATGTTGTTCTATAAACAAGTAATCAAATAGATATAGTCATGAAGAAAATTGTTATTATAGGCGCAACCGGTTATGCAGGTTCTGCAATTTTGAAAGAAGCGTTAGGTAGAGGACATCAGGTAAAGGCCATTGTCAGAAATCCATCCAAGTTGATATTAACCCATCCGAACCTGAAGGTGGTAGGAGGTGATGTGACAGATACTGATTTTTTGTCGCGTGAGTTGGCAAAATCGGATGCGGTGATCAGTGCTTTCAATCCGGGATGGTCGAATCCGAATATATATGATGAAACATTAGAAGGCTACGGCTCTATTATTTGTGCCGTGCGTAACGCCGGTGTGCATCGTTTTCTGATGGTTGGCGGGGCCGGAAGCCTGCAGGTGGCTCCGGGGCGTCTGCTGATGGACGAACCCGATGTTCCTGAAAAACTATTACCTGGCATCCGGAGTCTGGCGAAGGTATATACCGATATGCTGTTACCCGAAAAGTCGTTCGACTGGGTGTTCCTGAGTCCGGCAGCCAATATGTTTCCCGGGCAGCGTACAGGTAAATTCCGTCTGGGAAAAGACAAGCTGGTAGCCGATGAAAAGGGGGACAGTAATATTTCCGTAGAGGATTTTGCCGTTGCCATGATCGACGAACTGGAACAGGAAAAGCATCATCAGGAACGTTTTACCCTGGGATATTAAGATTATTCCTATCTTTGTTCGTGTAAAGAGAACATCATATAAAAGAAGAGTGTTATGACAAAGATTAAAAACATTGTATTTGATTTGGGAGGTGTTTTGATAGAACTGGACCATGATTGTGCCGTGCGTCGCTTTGAGGAGATTGGAGTGGATGATGCAAGGCAATTGCTCGATCCTTATGAACAGAAAGGATTCTTTCTGGAAGTCGAGAACGGAACAATCAGTTCCGATGAATTTTGTCAGAAGTTGCGTGAATACGCCGGGAAAGATCTTTCATACGATGCTATAAGACATGCCTGGCTGGGTTTTATCGTCGATACTCCTCAATATAAGCTGGACTACCTGTTGAAACTTCGCGAAGAATATAATGTATATCTTTTGAGCAATACCAATCCGATCATTCAGGAAGGTTGGGCAAGGACCAGCGAATTCACGCCTGCCGGTCGTCCTATCGGCGCTTATTTCGATAAGATGTACACCTCTTATGAGGTGGGGGTTACCAAACCCGACCCGAAGATTTTCGAATATATGATCCGTGACAGCGGTTTGAATCCCTCGGAAACACTTTTTGTGGATGATGGAAAGAGTAATATCGAGATCGCCCGCCAACTTGGTTTCGAAACGTACCAGCCGGAAAACGGGGAAGATTGGCGCGAGCCGATCAATCGATATTTATCCAAATGATAAATTTTTAGCTAAACCATTTTGCGATAATCTTGTAAAGACTGATTATCTCTATCGGCTTTGCAATATGTTCGTTCATACCAGCTTTGAGGCTTAACTGTACATCTTCGGCAAAAGCATTGGCCGACATGGCTACGATCGGTAGTTTTTTGATGTCTTGCCTGTCGAGTCGGCGGATGTTCTTTGTTGCTTCCAGACCATTCATTACGGGCATCTGGATATCCATGATTATAAGATTGTAATAGCCTTCGGGGGAGGCGGAAACTTTGTCTACCGCTTCTTTCCCGTCGCAGGCTGTTTCTATTTCTGCACCGGTCTCCTTCAGAAGTTCGTAGGCGATCTCACGATTCAGGTCGTTGTCTTCCACCACCAGTATCCGTTTGTCTGCAAAAGAAGTAATAACAGCCGGACCGACGGCCTGTTCTTCTTCTTTCCTGTCTGTCGCGAATCTTTTCATCAGAAGGAATAACTTCGATTTCATAACAGGCTTACTGATGAAACCATTGGCTCCCGCTTTCAGGGCTTCACTCTCATATCCGGAATAGTCGTAAGCAGAAATGATAATGATAGGGATATTCGGGCCTACTTGTTCCCGTATTTTTTGAGTTGTCTCGATGCCGTTCATACCTGGCATCATCAGGTCTATGATAATGGCGAAATAGTTGTTCCCATCGGTAACCTTTTCCACCGCTTCCCGGCCGGATAGTACCCATTCCGGTTTCATCCCGAGTTCCTCCAGATTTTCACAAGCTATTTCACACGAGATATCGTCGTCATCTACGACCAGTACCGGTAAGTCTACCAATATACTGCTGTCGTATTCGTCCAGGTTACCCTGTTTGACGTGGAAGATCATAGTAAATGTGGAGCCTTTCCCGTATTCGCTTTTTACCAGGATATCACCGTTCATCATCTGGGCAATGTTCCGGCTGATGGCCATGCCGAGGCCTGTACCCTGGATGTTACGTACAGCGGTATCGTCCGACCGTTCGAAAGGCTCGAAGACCTTGCTTATAAATTCAGGCTTCATCCCGATGCCGTTGTCTGAAACGGCTATTTCAAACTGACTGTAACCATTATAAACAGACGGTTTTTCTTCGATTGTGACTTCGATCTGCCCTCTATCCGGAGTATATTTGATCGCATTTGTCAGCATATTCAATAAGGCTTGCTGTATGCGCTGTACATCACCGATCAGGCATTCGTGTTTTACACGGATGACGCGTATATGTAATTGCTGTTTCTTTGCTTCAAAGGCGGATTGTACCATTATGAACAAGCTTTCCAACAGTTCGTCGAGGTTGAAAACTTCATCCGTCAGCATGATACGCCCACTTTCCAGTTTCGACATATCCAGAACTTCGTTGATCAGATTCAGCAGAAGTTTGGATGAAATAGTTATCTTTTTCAGACAATCAGCGATACGTGCCTGATCGTTCATATGTAATCCGGCTATTGCCGTCATGCCGATGATCGCATTGATAGGGGTACGTACATCATGACTCATTCGCGACAGAAAATCAGATTTAGCCCGGTTGGCTGCTGTTGCGCTTTGTAAAGCATCCCGCAACAGTTGTTTCTGTCTTCTTTCTTCTTTGATTTCTGTTATATCGGTTCGGGTCAATAGCCAGATGTTCTTTTCCTTGTCGAAATAGCTGAATCGTATTTTCTTATCCCGATTCATGCCATTTTCTATCATAGAGTTGTATAGAATATACTCTCCGTGTTGCTTCAATATGGGACTGACATGTGCAATCTTCATGTTCATGGTCATTTCTTCACACAATTCCGGCGACATATATTGCCGGTTGTATTCCGCAACCACAGCCTCATAATCGCTGCTGGCGACAGGAGGGGGGCTGTCGCTTTCCGAACCGGAAGTGTACATGACATAGCTATTTTTTGAAGCTTCGATATAAATCACATAGTCATATTCCGATTGTACGGCTTTTTCTATGATTTGTGATTTTCTGAAATCGTTGACATTGTGGCTGGATAGAATGATCCTGCCCGGCATACCATCCTCGTTGATTACTATGTCGATAAAGGCTTCATGCCATTCAAAACCGAAATGTTTATTGCAGAAACGCATATCGAATTTCCTGTGTAAATATCCTTCCTCTATCATTTTATGAAAAGTTTCGAGTGAGATCGTTTCATCCCATAAATTATGATCCGGTGGATAGATATCTCTTTTACGGATATTACAAAGAATTTTGTAGTCGTGTTTTGTATTTTCCAGTTCTGGATTTATACCGTCCTTGATGACTTCGATACTTTCGTTTTCGGGATAAATAACCCAAACGACGTCCATAAGATACTGGTAGTTAGCTAACAATTCTTTTGATTTAAGATACTTTTCCATGTGACTTCGTTTATCTGCATTTATATCAGGCGCTATGTTCGGCGATCAATTCACAGATGTGTTTATATTCTATCTTCAAATGGTTGAACAAATCCTGTATACTTTCCGTTTCTCCGTTTCTGAGTTGTTCCGTCATCGGGATCAATATGTTTGAAAGAGTGGTCAGGTCAAGTGTACCGGCTAATCCTTTTAACGTATGAGCATGCTGGAAAGCCTGGCTGATGTTATTCTCTGCAAGACTTTTCTCCATTAGAATAAAGTTTTCATCCATTGGAAATTTAGAAAGTATCCTTTCATATAACTGTTCATTATTCATGAATCGGTTTAATGCACTGTTTAGGTTAACTCCGTGTGCTTGTAACTTTTCTTTGTATTCGCTTGTCATGTTCTTTGTTGCCGGTTTTATGTCACGAACCAATCCTCTGTGACTGAAAAATATTGTACAAAAGTAAATAAAATAATATACAAAAGACAGAAAAAGCTTTATAAATCAATAGAACTGTTCGTTTTTTGCTATTAGGCAAACCCGGCCTTTCTGATGTGGCTGTTTCACTGTTGGATGTCGATCTGGCAGTTTGATTAGATAATGGCTGTTTTGAGAACAAAAAAATACCGGAAGAAGTCAATGAAGATTCTTCCGGTGTTTATTAAAAAGATTTATCTTTTATTGGATACCGCGTTCACGCAGTCTTTCCTGCCATTTCCAGGCAGAAGCCAATGTGTCGGCCAATGTTTCTTTTGCAGTCCAGCCCAATACTTTGTTTGCACGTTCCGGATTTGCCCAAACCTTTTCGATATCGCCTTCGCGACGACCAACGATCTTATGAGGTACTTTTACACCGGTAGCTTTTTCAAATGTATTGATCAGCTCCAGTACGGTTACACCGTTTCCTGTTCCCAGGTTGAAATATTCAACGTTAGCTTCAGTTTTACCACCCAGCATACGATCCATAGCGATTACGTGTGCTTTGGCCAGGTCGACAACATTGATATAATCGCGGATACAAGAACCGTCAGGTGTATCGTAATCGTCACCGAATACACTCAGTTCCTTACGGATACCGATAGCTGTCTGTGTCAGATACGGGATCAGGTTCTGGGGAACACCGTTGGGCAATTCGCCGATTTCTGCACTCGGATGAGCACCGATCGGGTTGAAGTAACGCAGGATGATACTCTTGAACGGAGCGTTTGCGTGAATTGTATCGCGAATGATCTCTTCGTTGATCTGTTTTGTATTACCGTAAGGAGAAGTGGCCGGTTTGATCGGTGCATCTTCTGTTACAGGCAGGTTTTCAGGATCGGGCTGTCCGTAAACGGTACAGGAAGAAGAGAATACAATTCCCTCGATATTAAATTCAGGCATCAACTCCAGCAGATTGACCAATGTAACCACGTTGTTACGGTAGTACATCAGCGGCTTTTGAACCGATTCACCGACAGCTTTGCTGGCAGCGAACAGGATGATACCGTTGATACCCGGATGAGCCTTCAGTGCTTCGCGGGTTCCTTCTTTATCTTTTAAATCCAGCTTGATGAATTCAGGACGGATACCAGTGATCTTTTCGATACCATCCAATACCTCGATATTGGAGTTCGACAGGTCGTCGATGATTACCACATCATAACCTGCATTCTGCAACTCAACTGTAGTGTGAGAGCCAATATATCCGGTTCCACCTGCTACTAAGATTTTCTTTTTCATGCTAGTCTCTATTTAGATTAAATTATACGATTCCGGAGAATCCCATAAACGCCATAGCCAGTAAACCGGCAGTTATCAGCGCAATAGGGGTACCTTTCATACCTTCGGGAACACGCGTCAAAGCCAACTGTTCTCTAATCCCTGCAAAGATAACTAAAGCTAGCGCAAATCCAATAGCTGTTGATATTGCATATACAACAGATTCCAATAAATTATACTCTTTTTGTATTACGAGGATGGCGACACCCAGGATACAGCAATTGGTGGTAATCAACGGAAGGAATACCCCAAGTGCCTGGTAAAGAGCCGGAGATACTTTTTTCAGGATGATCTCTACCATCTGAACCAATGCGGCGATAATCAGGATAAAACTGATCGTCTGCATAAAGCCTAATCCGAACTTATCCAATATATATTTCTGTACCAGGAAAGTTACGATAGTTGCAATGGTAAGCACAAATGTTACGGCTGCCCCCATACCTGCCGCAGTTTCCACTTTCTTCGATACACCGAGGAACGGGCATATACCCAGGAACTGTGCCAACACAACGTTGTTGACGAATACGGCTGCGATAAATATTAGTATATATTCCATATCTTTCGTTTTTTATATCAGGCTTTACGCAATTTATTAACAATAGCAATCAGGTAACCCAATGCGATGAAAGCACCCGGAGCCAGTACGAAGATCAGCGAACCGTATTGTTCGGGCATCAGAGTTATACTGAATAATTTACCTGTTCCCAATAATTCGCGAACGGCTCCTAGCAGGGTCAGTGCCAGAGTAAAGCCCAATCCCATACCTAATCCGTCGAGAGCAGAAGGAATCACACCGTTTTTAGCAGCAAACGCTTCCGCACGTCCCAACACGATACAGTTTACAACGATCAAGGGGATGAACAGACCGAGACTGGCATACAGAGCCGGAACGAATGCTTCCATACACATCTGTACCACCGTCACGAATGTGGCGATCACAACGATGAAAGCCGGGATACGCACCATATCAGGGATCAGGTTCTTTAAGGCTGAAATAACCATGTTTGAACAGATCAGAACGAACATGGTAGCAAGTCCCATACTCATACCGTTCAGTGCTGAGGAGGTCGTACCCAGAGTGGGACACATACCCAGCAACAATACAAATGTCGGGTTCTCTTTGATGACACCGTTCATCAATACTTTCATATTATTCATTGTCGTTTCCTCCCTCTTTAGTGTTGGTTGTTGCACCTGTTACTCCATCGGTACCGGCGAATGCGCTGTAAGCGCGGTTCACTGCGTCCAGGAATGCGCGGCTGGTGATGGTTGCTGCTGTGATCGCATCTACATCGCCACCGTCTTTGGTTACTTTCAAGCCTCCGTCTGCCAGGTTACGTCCCAGCACACTTTGTTTGTTCTTATCCGTACTGAACCATTCTTGCATCTTAGCTCCGAGACCCGGAGTTTCAGCATGCTGTAATACGGAATAGTTTAGCAGTTTGCCTGCTTTGTCGAATCCGACGATCACTCTGATCTCACCGCTGAATCCTTTCTTTGTATTGCTTTCAACGGCAGCACCTACGAATTCACCGCCTTTGGTGGCCGGATAAATCTTCAGAGAATCGCCTTCAGCAGTAACGGCCATATAGGCATCTTCCGACGGTTTGTTATCGAATTCGGGTGTAACAGCTTTGATAGCTGCTTCCAGTGCAGCCGCTTTGGAGGCGGCAATCGGGCCGGTGGTGTACATATTTACTCCGGCTAATATTGCTCCTGCCACCAAACAGATGATGGTAAGCGACAAGAGCATATTGGGTAATGTTGATTTTAATTTTGCCATGCTTATTTCCCTCCAAAATGTTTAGGTTTGATATAACTGTTGATCAGCGGGGTAAATGCATTCATAATAAGAATAGCAAACGACATACCTTCCGGATAAGAGCCAAACAGACGGATCACTGTGGTCAGGATACCGATACCGACACCGTACACCAGCATTCCGTTCTTGCTCATCGGAGAAGTCACATAGTCAGTCGCCATAAAAATAGCTCCCAACATCAGACCTCCGGACAACAGGTGAACGAACGGACTCGCATATTGAACCGGGTTGACCAGATGCATGATACCTGTAAATACAAATACCGTCACCAGGATGGATACCGGAATCTGCCAGGTAATAATTTTCTTCCATAACATATAACCCAGTCCCAGGAGCAATGCCAGCGCACTTACTTCACCGAGACTACCGCCCATCTTACCGCATAACATATCGACCAATGTCGGCAATTTGTCGAGTGCCCCTTCGTTCATCAGTGAAAGAACGGTTGCACCCGTTGTCGCGTCGGTATAAGCTGTCAGCTGTCCTACTTCCGGCCAGGTTGTCATCTGTGCCGGGAAAGAGATCAACAGGAATACACGTCCGACAAGCGCCGGGTTGAAAATGTTGTTACCCAGTCCGCCGAACGACATTTTACCGATACCGATAGCTGCCAGCGCACCGATCAGGATGATCCATACAGGCAGGTTCGACGGCAGGTTGAATGCCAGCAGGACACCGGTCAGGATGGCTGAACCGTCGCATACGGTCGGTTCCTTTTTCATCAGGAACTTTTGGATCAGATATTCAAAGAGGACACAAGCAGCGACCGATGTTGCAGTAACGATCAGTGCACCCAGTCCGAAAAAGTAGAGGGATACCAGGAAAGCCGGAACAAGGGCAATCAGTACACCATACATATTCTTGCTTATGCTGTCACCACCGTGGATATGGGGCGACGGAGATACTATTAAATTATTTTCCATATTGCTCTGTTTTTATGACTTTCGTGCCCGCATGATTCCCATTACTTTTCCTTTACCTGAACGGATATAATCCAGCAACGGACGGTTGGCCGGGCAAGTATAACTACAAGAACCGCATTCGATGCAGTCGGTGATATGATTCTTTTCTGCCAGATCCCATTCTGTAAACTCTGTAGCATTCATCAGCAGGGTAGGGTTGAGGCCCATCGGACAAACACTGACGCATTTGGCACAACGGATACAATCGCGCATCGGTTTACGTTCAGATTCTTTTTTTGTCATCAGCAATACGCCGGAGCTACCTTTGGTAACCGGCACTTCCGGACTGATCAGGGCTTTACCCATCATCGGACCTCCGCCGATTATTTTACCGGTATCTTCAGGAATACCGCCTGCAGCTTCGATCAATGCACTGATCGGCGTACCCATGCGAACCAGGAAGTTAGACGGATTGGCAACTGCTTTACCCGTTACGGTAACGACACGTTCGAACAACGGTTTGTTTTTCATCACCGCTTCATATACTGCATAAGCCGTACCTACGTTCTGTACAACAGCTCCGGCAGAGATTGGCAGTGCACCGCTCTTTACCTGGCGACGGATCACAGCGTCGATCAGCTGTTTTTCACCCCCTTGAGGATATTGTACCTTCAGCGGCATGATTTCAATGCCTTTATATCCTGCTGCCAGTTTCTGCATAAGGGCAATGGCATCCGGTTTGTTGTTTTCAATGCCGATCACCGCTTTTGTTACGTTGACGGCTTTCATCAGCAAAGTAACGCCGACCAGAATCTGTTCTGTCTTTTCCATCATCAGCGAATGGTCGGAAGTCAGATACGGCTCACATTCTACGGCATTGATAATAATGATCTCTGCTTTGCTTCCGGGAGGAGGCATCAGTTTTACCTGGGTAGGGAAAGTTGCACCGCCCAGACCTACGATACCGGCAGCCGCGATCTTGTCTACGATTTCCTTGGAAGGAAGCGGGCATTCTTTTACGAGTGTTTCGCTGCGGTCGATGGATTCTTCCCATTCGTCGCCTTCCACATCAATATAGATAGCGGGGCGTTTGTATCCGCTTGCGTCGAGGGCGTTATCTATCTTGTTTACTTTACCGGATACCGACGAATGGATATTCGCCGATACAAAACCTCCGGCTTTGGCGAGAAGTGTACCGACTTTAACCGGATCGCCCTTCTTGACCACAGCCTGGGCCGGAGCCCCGATATGCTGGCTTAGCGGTATAATGACCTGCTTGGGTATAGCCAGTCCGGTGATTTTCTTCCCGGCAGACAATTTATTTTCGGGTGGATGTATACCTCCGATTCGAAATGTCCTTAGCATACTATTAGATTTTTATTTTTGAATTGTTTCTTCTGTTGTTTTTGTTTCAGGCGCTGTGGCTGCTTTTGCAGTCGGTTCAGCTTTAGTTGCAGCTTCTGCTTTCGGAGTTGTTTCGGCAGTTTTCGGAGCCGGTGTTGCTTTCGGGGCAACAGGCTTTACTTTGTCGGCGTCCACGGCAGGGGCAGCTTCTTTACGGGGCGGGAAATTCAGTTCATGGATCGCTCCGGTCGGACATACGGCTACACATTTGCGGCACAAGCGGCATTTGCGGTAGTCGATATAAGCCACATTGTTCTCAAGCGTGATGGCTTCGAACGGACATTCCTTCACACATTTACCGCAACCGATACAAGCATTGGAACAAGCCTTGCGAGCTGCTGCTCCCTTGTCTTTATTCACACAGCTAACGAAGATACGGCGTGATTTCGGTCCCTTCTTACGTAGTTCGATAATGTTTTTCGGACAGGCTTTCACGCAGGCACCGCATGATGTACATTTGTCATCGTCTACCTCGGGCAGTCCTGTTTCCGGATTGATGTGGATGGCATCGAAAGTACAGGCGTTTACGCAATCGCCATAACCGAGACAACCGAATGTACAGTTCGTTTCTCCTCCATATAAAGAGGAAGCGATGGCACAGCTCTGTACACCATCGTAACGGTTTGTACGCGGACGGGCCTGGCAAGTTCCGTTGCAACGCACTACTGCTACCATCGGCTCTGCGCTGGCAGCTTCCATACCGAGGATTGAAGCAACTTTACCCATCGTTTCGGCTCCGCCTACAGGACAAAGCAGTCCTTCCAGTGAATCGGCTTTTACGCAGGCTGCAGCAAAACCACCGCATCCGGGGTATCCGCAACCTCCGCAATTGGCTCCGGGCAATGCTTCCTGAACCTCTGCGATGCGGGGATCTTCGTATACTTCAAACTTCTTGGAGGCGGCGTAGAGAAATACTGCACCGATGGCTCCAATGGCTCCTAATGAAATAACGGCAATTAAAATCATGATATTTGATCAATTAAGTTTTTTCAAGGTAAATATGAATTTTCTTTTTAGTTTTTCGCGTAAAAAGTATAGTATGCAGTAGTAGGGAACTAATAGTAATAGACCGGTTAACCCGCTGGTTGTTTCGTCCCATTGCAAATAATTTCCTGCTACAATGGCCGCGACTACAATGATCAACGGAAGAACAAAGGCCAGTAACACAGCCTGTAGTCCGAGCGAACTCTGACCGCATAGTGTAACCTCCTCGTTTATGTGGAATCTGTCGGAGTTGGGATCGTTCACTTCAATGACCTTCTCTTTCTGGTCGGATGCGCTGCACATACCTTTTGCGTGGCAACCGGAACAGGCCGATTGTTGAATGATCCTGACAAAGATCGTATCGCCTTCGATCTTTTCGATTCTACCGTTGTGATTGATACTTTCGCTCATGTTTGTAATCTCGACATTGCAAAACCAGGGCAAAAGTAAGGATTATTTGGAAATAAAGTCAACAATCAAACTTTATTTTTGGCTTTAATCTTTAATATTTCTTACCATCTGTAACTGAAGCCGAATGTGAGTGCTTCATTTAATTGAAGATAAGTGTCTTTCAGATCGATATTTTTGTTACCGGCATCGTCATATCTCATGTTTATAGTGATCTGTGTTGAGAAGAAACGACTGATTGCCATTTCTAATCGGTTTTCGAATATCCAGAAAATACGTTGGTAACTTGTGTCGTATTCAAAACGCGATGTCCAAATGGTATTTCTGTTGAATTGCCACTTCAGGTTTGCTTTGACATTGGAACCGAAGTAAGTTTGATGATTTCGGATTCTACCTTCGTCGTCAACCTTGCTTCCGTCGAAACCATGACGTCCAAAATCAAATCTTTCTTTGTACCGCGAATAACGGTAAGTCATAGATAATGGCGCAATGTTTATATCGAAATGTATTTTCCTATATTTATTTCCACTCAATTGTTTGTCGAGGTCGTATTTCATACCGATACCAATTGTAACACTTAAAGGTGCTAGAAAGCCGGAAAGTCTTGTTATCGTATCATTTGCGTTGTAACTATCAAATATTTTACTATTGGCACTTAAGTCAAAAGAATAGTACCATTTACGATAAGCCTGATAACCAAAGTTACTGTGTATACGAATATCGTTATCTGTAATACTGACACTTCTCACAGTGTCTTTCGGCGCGTTGTTAGCTGATATTTTCAACTCTAATTCATTAGTTAATTTGATCTTATCTTTATTGTAATCATATTTGAAATAATTACGTGTATTTAGATTGATATTTGTATGCTGATTACCGTCATGCCAGTTTGGTGAAAAATAGGCTTG
Source organism: Parabacteroides sp. AF14-59 (assembly GCF_003479515.1). NCBI lineage: Bacteria > Pseudomonadati > Bacteroidota > Bacteroidia > Bacteroidales > Tannerellaceae > Parabacteroides > Parabacteroides sp. AF14-59. The sequence continues at coordinate 22,145 of NZ_QUHH01000003.1, forward strand.
TGCAAATTGTATGGAACTTTCAAAATTAGAGGTCCAATAACGTCTTTCCGGAATGAATTTTACCGGAGCATCCACATCGCTGAAGTCTGCTTCACTTTCTACTTTGATCATATCTGGTTGGTAAGTCGGTTTTGCAATAACTTCGGCTATCACTTTATCCTGAGGTAAATCTCTCATTGAATACCGGAAGTAGCTTGGGAAATTTGTTTCTACATATTTATATGCTTTATTTTGGATCTCTCTCCTTAGCCTCTCTTCTTTGAATAAACTATCCGGAGTAAAAGGAAGCGGAATTTCGACTCTGGTTTTCCAAGCATCTTTGTCGTAGTAAGAAAGATCATCCGGTAGAAGTTTTCCCTTAAATATGATAGGAAGGAATAGCGGATTTACTATGATCGTATCCTGGAATGTTACACTGCTGTCGAATATGGTGGAAGCATCACGTACTAAGTGTGCCCAATACATTGCTTCATCAGACAGTTCTACTTCATCTTTCTTTAGAAAACGAAGTAGGTTCTCATTGGGAGTGGCCGGTGTGGAATATAACTGGTTCTGTTTTTCGAATTGTGCTCTCAAGCTTATAATGTTATCCAGGTCCGAATCTTCTATATCAACTACTGGTATCGTGTCAGTGACATTGTTTTGTTCAGTATCTTGGTTATTAGTTCCACTAATAACTATCTCCTCCTGTGCATTTGCCAGGTTTGCCAGTAATGAAAGTATAGAAAACAGAATGAAGTATCTCTTGATAACCATAATACCTTTTAATTTACAATCTTTAGTATCTACGATGCGAAATTAGATAAAAAGTATGAGATGTGCTAATCTTTTACATGATATAACAATCTTAACTTATCTGTTTTTACAACGGGTAGTTAAACAAAATGTTATATAAGTCAGAACTTTATACAGCAGATGCCATTCCACTAAGTTTTTCATGCCGACCGGTTAACCGGCGTATTACCGGAAACTATTGTCTCTTATATATACAACTAAGCATAAGGTGTACTACTTATCGGGTGTAACCTGTACTACATATATATAATAAGGTGTACAGGTTATCATAGATATGTCCTACTACTTATAAATAGTTAGCTGTAATCCTGCTGTTAGTTTTACGGGATGTGAAAAATAGTTTCCGGGCATGCCATATGTACCGGATGCCTATGCGGTTGTTTGTATTAAATTAAGGTTGAAAAAACTTCCATACCCTTGTCGTCTGAATGAAAATAACTAACTTTGCAGTTTTGAAATGCGAGTGAGCAATTAAAAGACAATTAAAATATTACTATCGTGGCAGATACAAAGTACATCTTCGTTACGGGCGGCGTAGTCTCTTCTTTAGGTAAGGGAATTATTGCTGCATCATTGGGTAAACTCCTTCAGGCGAGAGGCTACAAGGTTACTATCCAAAAGTTTGACCCCTACATTAATATCGATCCGGGAACATTGAACCCTTATGAGCACGGTGAATGTTATGTAACCGTAGACGGACATGAAGCGGACCTGGACCTGGGACACTACGAACGTTTCCTGAATGTTCCGACCACACGGTCGAACAATATTACTACAGGCCGTATTTATCAGAGTGTAATAAATAAAGAACGTAAAGGCGATTACCTGGGTAAAACAGTGCAGGTAGTTCCTCATATTACCGATGAGATCAAACGGAATGTGAAACTGTTGGGTTCGAAGTACAAGTTTGACTTTGTGATCACAGAGATCGGTGGAACCGTAGGTGATATCGAATCGTTGCCGTTCATCGAAAGTGTGCGTCAGTTAAAATGGGAGCTGGGTAAGAACTGTATGTGCGTACATCTTACTTATGTACCTTACATTGCGGCTGCCAAAGAATTTAAAACAAAGCCGACACAGCATTCGGTTAAGCAATTGCAGGAGCTGGGTATCCAGCCGGATGTATTGGTTTTGAGAACCGAACATCTGTTGAGCAACGATATTACACGCAAGGTCGCTTTATTCTGTAATGTTGATGCGGATGCCGTTGTACAGTCGGTCGATGTTCCGACTATTTACGAAGTTCCGCTGGTATTGCAGCGTCAGAATATGGATGTTACTATCTTGAAAAAGATGGGACTGGAAGTAGGACCGACTCCGGAAATGAAACCCTGGAAAGAGTTCCTGAAGAAAAAGACGGATGCTACTGAAACAGTAAAGATCGGATTGGTCGGTAAATACGTGGAATTGCAGGATGCTTATAAGTCGATCGACGAATCATTGTTGCAGGCCGCTATCTATAACGATCGCAAACTGGACCTGCATTTATTCCATTCAGAGAAACTGACGGAAGCCAATGCCGCTGAGCAGCTGAAAGACATGGATGGTATCCTGATTGCTCCGGGATTCGGACAGCGGGGTATCGAAGGTAAGTTTGCCGCTCTGAAATATGCCCGTGAAAACGATGTGCCTTGCATGGGTATCTGTTTGGGTATGCAGTGCATGGTGATCGAATATGCCCGCGATGTTTTGGGACTGACAGAAGCTAATTCGACTGAAATGGAACCAAATACGCCTTACAAGGTGATCGACCTGATGGAAGAACAGAAGAATGTTACCAATATGGGAGGTTCTATGCGTCTGGGAGCTTATGATTGTATTTTGGAAAAAGGTTCAAAAGCCTATGAAGCTTATGGAAAAGAACATATTCAGGAACGCCATCGTCACCGTTTTGAATTCAACAATCAGTATCGCGAGCAGTTTGAAGAAGCCGGAATGAAATGTACGGGAGAAAATCCTGAGACCGGTCTGGTGGAAGTGGTCGAGATTCCTGCTTTGAAATGGTTTGTAGGAGTTCAGTTCCATCCGGAATATAACAGTACGGTAGTTAATCCGAACCCACTTTTCGTGAGCTTTGTGAAAGCCGCTATTGATAATAAATAACAACGTTATAGATGGATAAAAACACATTAATTGGTTTTCTGCTTATTGGTATTGTTTTATTTGCATTCAGCTGGTTAAACAAACCGACGCCTGAGCAGTTGGAAGCTCAGCGCCAGTATCAGGATTCGATCGCGAAGATCGAACTGGCCAGACAGGCTGAAATGCAGCGCGAAGAAAGTAAAAGCACTGCCGATAATTCTTTTGATAATCTGCCGGACTCTGCAAGAACAGCCCGGTTGGAAAGCAGTTTCGGGGTATTTGCCGCAGCTATGACAGGAGCAGACGATGTAACTGTTCTGGAGAATGACCTGATCGAATTGCATATCAGTAATAAAGGGGGACGTATTTCGTATGCCCGCCTGAAAGATTATACCACGTATGATAATAAACCGGTTGTCCTGTTTGAAGGGAAAGAGGCATCTCTCGATTTTACCCTGGTGACAGCAACGAACCGTGTGTTGAATACGGCCGAACTGTTTTTTACTCCGGTAAAAACACAGGACCCGAACCAGTTGGTTATGCGGGTAAATGCCGGCGAAGGTAGTTCGCTGGACTTTATCTATACGATCAAGCCGGACGACTACATGGTACAGTTCGATATCAAAGGTACAGGTCTGAACGGTGTTCTGGCTCCGAGTACGACTGCTCTGGATATGGTTTGGAGACAAAAGATCCGCCAGCAGGAACAAGGTATCAAATATGAGAACAGATATACAGCCTTGTATTATAAATTCCTGGCTGACGGCGTAGAACAGTTGAGCGAAAGCAAAAGCGAAGATAAGAAAGTGTCGGGTCGTCTGAAATGGATCGCTTATAAAGATAAGTTCTTCTCGACGGTGATGATCGCTGACGAAGGTTTTGAAAGCGCTACTTTCGATTCTAAGATGGTTGAAGCCGACGGTATCGTTAAAGAGTTCAAGACAACAACGGCAGTGCCTTTCGACCTGAGAGGTAATGAAGCGACGACTTTCCGTTATTTCTTCGGGCCGAACAGTTATCCGTTGTTGAAATCGTACGACAAGGGGATCGCTTCCGACCAGCAGCTGGATTTGGAACGCCTGGTTCCGCTCGGGGCTAGTGTATTCCGCTGGGTGAACCAGTATTTCGTTATCCCGATGTTCGACTTCCTGGGCAAATATATCAAGAGTTATGGCCTGATCATCTTATTGATGACGATCATCGTTAAGTTGATTCTGTTCCCATTGACCTATAAGTCTTATATGTCATCTGCGAAAATGCGTGTACTTCGCCCGCAGGTGGAAGAGTTGAATGCAAAATATCCGGGGCAGGATAAGGCAGTGGAGCGTCAGCGTGCTACGATGGAGTTGTATAGCCGTGCCGGGGCCAGTCCGATGGCGGGTTGTATACCGATGTTGTTACAGATGCCGGTATTGATTGCGCTGTTCATGTTCTTCCCGTCGGCTATCGAGTTGCGTCACCAGAGTTTCCTTTGGGCACATGACTTGTCGACTTATGATGCGATTTTCAGCTGGAATAAATACATTCCTATTATTACTCCGTACTTCGGTAACCATATCAGCTTATTCTGTTTGTTGATGACGATTACCAACGTTATCTATACCAAGTATAATATGGAAATGACCAATACCGGACAACAGCAGATGCCGGGTATGAAGGCCATGATGTATATGATGCCGCTGATGTTCCTGGTGTTCTTCAACCAGTATGCGTCAGGTTTGACTTATTACTACTTCATCTCTACATTGATCACGATCATTCAGACGTTAGTATTCCGCTATACGATCAATGAGGATAAGTTGCTCGCCAAGCTGGAAGCAAACAAAAAGAAACCGCAGAAGAAATCAGGTTTCATGAAACGTTTGGAAGAAGCACAACGTATGCAGCAGGATCAGTTGAAGAAACAGCAGGATCAGAAAAAGAAAAGATAATAAGGTTCCCTTTAGGGAAAGATAAAAAGAAAGGCATGCCGGTCGAAAGACGCGGGCATGCCTTTTTTTATGACCGATTATTTAAATAAGTTGTATATTTTAATCAATCGCTTGAATTTGAAGTAATCTGGTGTACGTTGTATTGAAATATTCATATATTTGCATTATTGGAATATGTCAACCTATGTGGATTATGATTATGTTGACGACTTATTTTGTCGGATTAGCAAGTTCCGGTTTGAAGGGTTTGGTATTGGTCTAAAACGGTTTACTGATGAATAAGAAAGAAAGGCTTTTGCAAGAGAGCGTAGCTGGACTCTTTGCATTGTTATGTATTCTCTTTTTCCAGTTTTTTGATCCTGATCGTTTGTTTCTGAAAGAACAGATGGTAAGTATTACGAGTTTACCGGAAGTGTTGTCCGGATATTGGGGTAAACCGGCATGGCTTGCTTGTTCTTTAGCAAGGACTCTTACCTCCTTGCATGTTCCCGTCGGTGGAGGGGCTGTTCTGATAGCATTGGTATTGTTGGCGGAATGGTGGGCTTCTCTTTTCATATTAAAGAAATTTCATGTAGGGGGAATGGCTCCTTTGTATGCCTTGTTTCCGGTGATATTGGAATGGGGAACTTATTGTAGTCATTATTACCATTTGAATTCTATACTGTCCCTGATTCTGACACTCTATATATTCTGTGGCTATACGTTGATAAAGACGAAATGGCTTTCCTGGGTAGCGGGATTTGCTTTATTGTTCGTAGTCTATTCGCTGGTGGGTAGCCGGTTGTTTATTTTTGTCATTCTGGTCTTGCTGTATGAAGCGGAAATAGGAGAAAAACATTGGGTATACTGGGCTTTACTGCTGATAACAGGTATTTTACTGCCTGAATTTCTGAAAGAGTTGTATTCGCTTTCGGAGGAAGATGCATATCAGTATCCGCATGCATGGCTTCCGGCATTTTTCCCGGCTATCGTGCTGGCATGTGTATTGGTAGCTACACAGTTTGAAAAAGTCCGGCATATGAAAATCAGTATATTGTCTGTCTCCATTACTACCGGACTTTTACTGGTATTGCTGTTGGTTGCTATATCCGGTTATGCTATCGGTTGAGAAAAGCGAGTGCCTTCTCCATGTCTTCCGGGGTGTCGATGCCTATCGTTTCCTGCTGGGTAATGCCGACTTTTATCTTGTAGCCGTTTTCGAGCCATCTGAGTTGTTCCAGGCTCTCGGCAAGTTCCAGCGGTGATTGCGGCAGGTTGGTGATTTCTTTCAGTGTATCGGCCCGGTAGGCATATAAACCGATGTGTTTATAATAAGTATGGTTGGGTAACCATTCCTGATAATTTTTTCCACGCATATAAGGAATGATGGAACGGCTGAAGTACATGGCTTCGCTGTTCTTGTTGAGAACGACTTTCGGTGAGTTCGCATTGAACAGTGTTGTTTCGAAATCATCGTCCGGTCGGAAAGGTTTTACCAGCGTGGCGATCTGTGTACCGGTATCGGTAAAGCATCCTTTTAATGTTTCGATCTGTTCCGGATGGATGAAAGGTTCGTCTCCCTGGATATTGACAACGACATCATAACCATCTCCTACTTTGGCGTAGGCTTCGTAAACGCGGTCTGTACCGCTCCGGTGCTGGTCGGAAGTCATGACGACATTTCCGCCGAAAGCTTTTACGGCTGTTTCGATCCGGGTATCGTCGGTGGCGACACATACGGCATCCAGTACATCTTTTACCTGTTCATACACGCGTTGTATCATGGGTTTACCTGCCATGTCGGCCAACGGTTTTCCCGGAAAGCGGGTGGAGGCATATCTTGCCGGTATTATTCCTATAAATTTCATATCCGGTTGTTTTATTCGTTAGTTGATTATCTTACTGTTTTTCCTTCGCTGAGACGTAACACTTTTTCATGCTCGCCGACGATCCATACAATATCTCCCTGTTCGAAAACCGTAGTGGGAGGCGGGTTCTTGATCGAGTGGGAGTCGCGTTCGATCCCGATGACCAGGCAGCCGGAATTGTCGCGGATACCCGATTCCAGAATGGTCCGGCCGATCAGTCCTGAACCTTCGCTGATAAAGAATTGCTCCATGTTCACCTCTTTTGTTTCCTGCAGGTTGTTCATCGATTCTTTATAGCGTTCTTCTATATATTTCCGGAAATGGGTCAGATCGTCGTCGGCACCGACAACGACCAGCTTGTCGAACGGATAAAGCCGTTCGTTTCCTCCCGGTATGTTGATACGTTTGCCTCCACGGATGATCGTGACGATATTTACATTACATTTCTGCCGGAAGTTAAGCTCTTTAAGTGTTTTGCCCATACTGGGCGAATTCTGTTTTACTTCAAAGTCGGCCAGGTGAAGATCACGCTCCAGCAAATGGCTGGCAAATCGTTGGTTGATGGGGGCATTCCGTTCGTTTTCCATCTCCCGCGCAGTCAGGTTTGTGAAGAAATGGCGTTCCATCAGGATCGATTGTTTTTTCAACCGTTTGGAGAAAATGACCAGGGCAATGACTGTGGCGGCGATTGCAATCCCTATTCCGAGGGCTGTATTCAGCAATCGTGCGATCGGAAGCATAACGAGTCCTATACATAATATAATACGCAGCACGATCAGGGAGACGAGCGGACCACGGTTATATTTGTTGTCATGCCATAATTGCTCATATTCCACCGAATGATTTTTCTTCATCATGATGGCGCGCAGCATCGGAGAGATCAGAAGAAGGATCAGGACCAGTGAAATGCTTTGTCCTTGTATGCCGGGAAGTTGCTTGATGATGAAGGGAGCCACGAACTGCAGCCAGATAAAGATCAGTACCAGGGTGACGGCGGTATAAGTACCTACAATACGTACCAACGCTTTTAGCAACTTATCCCAGGTACTTTTCTGCCGGATCGTGTTAGAACCGGAAGAATAACGTTCGAGAAAATTCATCCAGCTGGCAGGAATGAGCCGTTCGGCTATTTTATAGGCAGGTTCTGCCATACGTATCATATAAGGGGTGAAAAAGGTCGTTATGACGGAAACAGCGACAACGATCGGGTAGAGGAAATTATCAGTCACCTTGAGTGTTAACCCCAGGGAAGCGATGATAAAAGCAAATTCGCCGATCTGTGCCAGAGAGAAACCCGATTGGATGGCGACTTTGACTGTCTGTCCCGACAGTAAGACTCCGAAACTGGCGAAAAGTATTTGTCCGATCATGACAACGAGGGTCAGTATCAGGATCGGGATCTTATATTCCCAAAGCAATACCGGATCGATCAACATGCCGACAGAAACGAAGAAAATGGCACCGAACAGGTCTTTTACCGGTTTTACGATGTGTTCGATATGTTCGGCATCGATCGTTTCAGCCAGGATCGAACCCATAACGAAAGCACCCAGTGCAGAAGAAAAACCGGCTTTGGTCGCGATCATAACCATCCCCAGGCATAGACCGAGACTGACGATCAGCAGCGTTTCGTCGTTGAGGAATGTCCGCGCTTTCTTCAGGAAAGAAGGGATGAGGTAAATACCGACGACAAAGCAGAAAAGGAGAAAGACACCTAGCTTGATCACGCTGTCCAGTAATTCCATGCCTTCGACATGTTTACTTACGGCAAGTGTAGAGAGCAAGACCATCAGCAGGACGGCAAACAGGTCTTCTACGACCAGTATACCGAATACGACTCCGGCAAACCGCTGGTTGCGTAGTCCCATATCGTCAAAAGCTTTGAATATGATCGTGGTGGACGACATCGAGAGCATTCCGCCCAGAAAAAGACTGTTCATATGTCCCCAGCCGAGCGATAATCCGGTGATATAACCGAACGTCATCATCCCGATAACGACCGTGACTGCCCCGATCACCGCTGTTCCACCGACTTTCATCAGTTTCTTGAAACTGAAATCGAGCCCCAGGGCGAAAAGCAGGAAGACAACGCCTATGTCCGCCCAGATACGGATACTTTCTACGTCTGAAACTGTGGGAATTTCTTTTATAGCCGGGCCTGCCAGAATTCCGGCAACAATATAGCCCAGTACGACCGGTTGCTTTAATCTCTTGAAAAGCAAAGTAACAAGCCCCGCAGAAATCAGTATTACTGCCAGGTCTGAAATTAATGAAGGGATCTGTGACATGCTTTCACTCTTTTTCGGTTGGCAAAGTTAGACATTTATTTTAATTTTGCCGGTCAAATAATGAGCCAAAATGAAGAAGAAACATCCGATAGAAGCATTGATTGAACAGGGCGAGCATCAACAGCTCGATTTCAAGTTCGAGGTAAGCGATAGTAAAAAGATTGCCCGTACCTTGTCTGCTTTTGCCAATACCGATGGCGGTCGGTTGCTGATAGGAGTGAAAGACAACGGGAATATCTCCGGTGTCCGTAGTGAAGAAGAGTATTACATGATCGAGGCTGCATCGAAAATGTATACTCAGCCGGAAGTTCCGTTTGAAGCCACCCGCTGGGAGATAAACGGAAAAACCGTATTGGAAGTTTATATTGCGCCCAGTGCGGATAAGCCCCACCTGGCACCTGATAAGGAAGATAAATATAAGGCCTATATACGTGTTGCCGATGAAAATATTCTGGCCAATGAGATCCTGATGCTTTCGTGGGAGAAAAAGCGTAGGAAAGACGGGACACTGGTGAAGATCAGCAAACCGGTGGAACGCCTGTTCGCCTATCTGGACGAACATCCATCTATCAATGCCGGGCTGCTTTGTCGTATCGGCCATGTAAATTATTACACGGCCAGGAATATTTTAAGCGACCTGCTGGCGATCGATGCCTTGCGATATGTGGTCGTCGATAAACGTATCCTTTATGAGCGTGTGCCCGGTAATGATAAACTGGTATTATAGGATGAATGTCTCCACATAGACTTGTGCATTCTCGAAACGGACGACTTTCACTTTCGTCCCTTTTTCGATAAAACCTGAATCGGATACGCCGTCATAGAGTTCGTTGTTGATCATCACTTTGCCCGAAGGGCGCAGAACGGTGAAGGCTGTTCCTTCTTTTCCGATCAGTGGGGCGAGGGAAGGCGAGGAATGGGCATCTTCCAGATCTTTATGGAGTGCCACTTTCCGCAACATGCCTTTTGTCCCTATTTTGTTGGACAGCCAGATCATCAGAACGAAACCCAGTCCCAGTCCGATCAGAACGGTAAGGACTGCCTCGCCGATTTCCTTGGTGGAGACTTCTTCGAAATTGAAATCCGTATTATTCAGTAAACTAAGGGTTAATCCGGCTACCAGGAAAATGATCCCGCTGATACCGGCTATCCCGAATCCGGGTATGATAAATATCTCCGCCGCAATCAATAACAAGCCGATTATAAATACCAGGATTTCCCAGTTTTGTGCCAGACCGTCGATATATAAGGGAGCGAAGTAAAGTATAGCTGCGGCAACGGCTGCTGCTGATGGAAAGCCGAGGCCGGGTGTCTGCATCTCGAAGTAAATTCCCCCGATAATAATAATGATCAGTAACGATTGCAGCATAGGATTCATCAGGAAACCTTTCAGGTCGTCATACCAGGATGGCTTATATGTTTTCAATTCGTAATCGTTATATCCCAGATACTTTGTAATCACTTCACCGGGTGTTTCTGCAATGCCGTCGCAATATCTCCATTCCAGAGCCTCGTCGGCTGTGAAAGTAAGAACTTTTCCCGAGTCGATCAGATGGGGAACGACAACGCGCTCATCTACCATCGCTTCGGCGATCAGCGGATCTCTTTTCCATCTGAAAGTCGTATCCTTTCCTTGTATGATCGTATCTTTTCCGTGTGCTTCGGCAGTCGATCGGATCATGGAGCGCATATATGACTGGTATTTGTCGGGTAAAGCGGCCCCAGTCTGATTGACGACGGTTGCTGCCCCGATATTGGCGCCTTTTCTCATAAATATTTTTTCACACGCAATGGATATAAGTGCTCCTGCCGAAGCGGCATTGTTGTCGATAAAAACGTAGACGGGTATCGGATTGTATAAAATTGCCGTACGCATTGAATCCGCTGCTTCGAGCAGTCCTCCATAGGTGTTCATGTGGAGAAGGATGGCATCCGCTCCCAATGATTTGGCTTCTTCCAATCCGTTATGGAGATAGATACGGGTGGTGTTATCTATCTCTTTCTTTATATCTATCTGGTAGACGATCTTTTGCTCTTCTCCCTTTGATTTAAAGGTTGTTACCAAAAGAAATAGCAGCAGAAACAAGAGTCCTGAATTTTTCATCATTTTGTCTAATTATCTATACTTTTTGTACTTTCTTGAAAATTGTAACATATAACTTGTAAATTTTGTATTTGTACAAGTTGCAAACTTGCAAAAGCTGTTCATTTTCAGCTGTGTTTGTTATAAATATATTAAGTTACGATTTTTAATATTAATATTTCTCAAAGCAACATTCGATATCAATAATATTTCCTATATTTGTATTGTCTCTCAATAGTGAGGGGCTATACTTAACCGGTATTAACCTTTTATAAATAGTAAGTAATATGAATGCGTTGCAATTTCAGAAAAAATTATTGAGCATGCAAGAAAACATGATGAATTTTGCATTGATGCTCACCGCAAATCGGGATGACGCCCAAGATTTGATGCAGGACACAACGCTGAAGGTTTTGGACAATCAGGAAAAGTTTGTTGATAATATTAATTTTAAAGGATGGGTCTTGACCGTCATGCGTAATATCTTCATAAACAACTATCATAAGATAGTTCGTACGCAGACAGTTGTTGATCAAGGTGTTGATTTGTATAATTTGGACGTCGTTAATGATTCAGGGTTTGATTCTCCGGACGGAGCATATCAGATTCAGGAAATCACAAAGGCCATTAATGGATTGAATGATGAATTGAAAGTTCCTTTTTCCATGTTTTTAAGTGGTTATAAATATAATGAGATAGCAGATAAACTGAATGTACCGCTGGGAACCGTAAAGAGTCGTATCTTCTTTGCCCGCCAGGAGTTGCAAAAAGTTTTGAAGGATTTCCGCCTGGGATAGTGGTTAATATTCTAATAAACAAGTTAATAAAAAGAAGGAGTTTCCGTTTGGAAGCTCCTTCTTTTTTTAATATATGGATGATAAAAATGACATATTAATGAATAAATACGTACTTTTACTGCAAAATTCTAAAACACAATGAGAAGTTTTGCAAGCGATAACAATTCTGGTGTCCATCCCTTGGTGATGGAGGCTGTGATAAAAGCAAATGAGGATCATGCGATCGGATATGGCGACGATCCCTGGACAGCTGCCGCAGTGGCAAAGATCAAGAGTATATTCGGTGGAGAGGCATCTCCATTCTTTGTTTTTAACGGGACCGGCGCTAATTCGGTAGCGTTGCAGGCCGTAACACGTCCTTTCAATAGTATTTTATGTGCGGAAACGGCACATATTAATGTCGATGAATGCGGTGCTCCGGCACGTATGACCGGTTGTGCGGTTGTAACGATCCCGACCACCGACGGTAAACTTACTCCGGAGCTGATCAAGCCACGTTTACATAACTTTGGCGTTTGCCATCATTCGCAACCGAAGGCCGTTTATATTTCTCAGGTTTCAGAACTGGGTACAGTCTATACGATTGAAGAGGTGAAAGCGATTGCAGACTTACTGCATGCTCATAATATGTATTTGCATATGGACGGTGCACGTCTGGCGAATGCCTGTGCCTATCTGAATTGTTCCATGAAGCAAGTGACGGTAGACGCCGGTGTCGACATTTTAAGTTTCGGCGGTACCAAAAACGGTATGGTGATGGGGGAGGCTGTCGTTTCTTTCCGTCCGGAAATTACGGAAAACCTGCAGTATTACAGAAAACAGTCGGCTCAACTGGCTTCCAAACTACGTTACCTTTCAGCTCAGTTTATCCCTTATCTGGAAAATAACCTGTGGCTTGAAAATGCAATGAAGGCGAATATCAGTGCAGCGAAACTGGCTGCTGCGCTCAAACAATATCCGCAGATACAATTTACGCAGAAAGTAGAAACGAATCAGATATTCTTCACGATCCCATCCGAACCGTTGAAAAAACTCCAGGAGCGTTATTTCTTCTATATGTGGAATGAAGAAAACAATGAGGCCCGCCTGGTTACTTCCTGGGATACGACCGGCGAAGATATAGCTGAATTCGAACAGGATTTGAAAGAAGTAATGGGAGAATGTTAATCACTAAACTATAAACATATGAAACATGGGAGTGGGTTAATGGCGGTACTTTTTATGTTATTGCCGTTATGCAACCTTTATTCACAGGAGAAGGGAGCGAGGGAAGAAAATACCTTGCGTATAATGAGTTATAATATCCGTAACGGGAGAGGAATGGATGATGTTTCCAACTTTCAACGTACGGCCGACGTGATCAATAAAGTGCGTCCGAATGTTGTTGCCGTACAGGAAGTGGACAGTGTGACGGGCAGGAGCGGTCAGACCGATGTATTGCGTGTGCTGGCTGACAAAACATTGATGTATCCGGTATATGCTCCTGCTATCGATTATGACGGAGGAAAATACGGTATCGGCATGTTGAGCAAAGAGAAACCGCTCGGTTATCGGTATCTGGCACTCCCGGGAAGAGAAGAAGAACGTGCCCTGCTGATCGTTGAGTTTGAAAAGTATATTTATTGTTGTACCCACCTTTCCCTGACAGTGGAAGACCGCCTGGCCTCGTTGGAGATTATAAGCCGAGAAGCTGCAAAGGCGAATAAGCCTCTCTTTATTGCCGGTGACTTTAATGCTCATCCGGATTCGGAAGTCATTAAAGGTATACAGAATGATTTTGTAATCCTGACAAATACCAAGCAACCGACTTTCCCGGCAGATGAACCGACTGAAACAATCGATTATATTGCGGCTTATGCAAAGGATACTACTGCCTTTACACGTCTTTCCGCCTGGGTAGTCGATGAACCGGCAGCTTCCGATCATCGTCCGATCGTAACGGATATCGTTTTCAAACAAACCGCTGACAAGATCTTCCGTACGGAACCTTATTTGCAGAATCCGGTAGGGAACGGAGTTACGGTTATGTGGCAGACTACCGTTCCTGCTTATAGTTGGGTTGAATATGGCACGGATAAGAATCAGTTGAAGAAAGCGCGTACCATCGTGGATGGTCAGGTGATTTGCAACGATTTGCAGAATAAGATCAGGCTGAATGATCTGGAACCGGGCAAGACTTATTATTATCGCGTTTGCTCTCAGGAAATCATGCTTTACCAGGCTTATAAGAAAATATTCGGGGAAACGGCTGTTTCCGATTTCCATACATTCACGTTGCCGGAATCTTCTACATCCGATTTTACAGCCATTATCTTTAATGACCTTCATAAGCATTCGGAAACATTGCAGGCACTATATAATCAGGTAAAAGGTGTAGATTATGATTTCGTTATCTTTAACGGCGATTGTATCGACGATCCCGCCAATCATGATGAAGCAACTCATTTTCTTTCTGAACTGAATGAAACGGTCGGGGCAGCGGATGTTCCTGTATTTTATCTGCGTGGTAACCATGAGATCAGGAATGCTTATTCGATCGGTTTGCGTAAACTGTTCGATTATGTCGGCGATAAGACATACGGTGCGTTTAACTGGGGCGATACTCGTATCGTCATGTTAGATTGCGGTGAAGATAAACCCGATGATCATTGGGTTTATTATGGCCTGAATGATTTCTCCGCCCTGCGTGAGGCACAAGTAGGCTTCCTGAAAGAAGAACTGGCTTCCAAGTCGTTTAAACAAGCAACGAAACGCGTGTTGATCCATCATGTGCCTATTTATGGAAAAGATGTAGACCGTTATAATCCTTGTCTGGAATTATGGGGTGGCTTATTGGCGAAAGCTCCGTTCAATGTATGTATCAATGCACATACTCACCGTCATGCTTATTATCCGAAAGGGGTTGCCAATGGTAACAATTTCCCGGTTATCGTAGGTGGCGGTTACCGGATGGACGGTGCGACGGTCATGGTACTTCAGAAAAAAGGAAAGGATATGACTTTGCGTGTATTGAATGCCAAAGGAGAGACCCTTCAAGATCTGAAACTGTAATTAAATATTTATCATCAAATAACAAATATGGATATAAATACTGAAGAGTTAGAAGAGACTATTATTCCGGTAAAAGAAACAGATCTGATTTACGGTATAGATGACCGTCCGCCTTTGAAAGAGGCTTTGTTTGCAGCTTTGCAGCATTTGCTGGCTATCTTTGTCGCGATCATTACTCCGCCGCTGATTATTGCGGGTGCTTTGAAGCTCGATCTTGAAACAACCGGCTTCCTGGTGTCGATGGCTCTTTTCGCTTCCGGTATATCCACATTTGTACAATGTAAACGGATCGGTCCGGTAGGAGCCGGACTGCTCTGTATACAGGGAACGAGTTTCTCGTTTATCGGACCGATCATTTCAGCCGGACTAGCCGGTGGCCTGCCGCTTATTTTCGGTGTTTGTATGGCTGCTGCTCCGATCGAAATGATCATTAGCCGGACATTCAAATATATGCGTTCGATCATTACTCCGCTGGTTTCCGGGATTGTCGTGCTGTTGATCGGATTGAGTCTGATCAAGGTCGGTGTAGTCTCCTGCGGAGGTGGGTTTGCTGCGATGGATAACGGAACGTTCGGTAGTTTGAGGAATATCGGTGTGGCGGCAACGGTATTGCTGAGTGTACTGTTCTTCAATCGTTGTAAAAACAAATACCTGCGTATGAGTTCGATCGTACTTGGGCTGTGCATCGGTTACGGACTGTCTTTTGCCTTAGGCATGGTCGATATGAGTGCGGCTTCTTCCCAGAACCTGATGGGATTCAATATCCCGGTACCTTTTAAATACGGACTCGACTTTAATATCTCTTCTTTCATTGCTATTGGCCTGGTTTATCTGATCACGGCTATCGAAGCGACAGGAGACGTGACAGCCAACTCCATGATTTCCGGTAAATCGATTGAAGGAGAGGGGTATCTGAAGCGTGTTTCGGGTGGTGTGCTGGCAGACGGTGTAAATTCTTTTGTTGCCGGTGTCTTTAATTCGTTTCCAAACTCTATCTTTGCACAAAATAACGGGATTATCCAGTTGACGGGCGTTGCCAGCCGTTATGTCGGCTATTATATTGCCGGCATGTTGATTTTACTGGGATTATTCCCGATCGTGGGAGTGGTGTTCTCTTTGATGCCCGATCCGGTTCTCGGAGGGGCGACATTACTGATGTTCGGGACGGTAGCTGCTGCCGGTATCCGTATTATCGCTTCACAGGAGATCAACCGGAAAGCGACACTGGTATTGGCCGTCAGTCTTTCTCTGGGATTAGGGGTAGAACTGATGCCAGATATTTTGAAAACAGCTCCGGAAGCTATAAAGGGAATATTTTCATCCGGTATCACTACCGGTGGTTTGACGGCGATCATAGCCAATGTCCTGATTCGCGTAAAAGAAGACAAAGTAGATAAAACAGAATAAAAACACATGGAATTACTTAAACAGCGTATTTTGCAAGATGGCAGATGTTATCCGGGAGGCATCCTGAAAGTGGATAGTTTTATTAATCACCAGATGGACCCGATGCTTCTGTATAAGGTTGCTGAAGAATTTATCAGACGTTTCGAAGGAGAACATATCAATAAGATCGTGACGATCGAGGCCAGTGGTATTGCTCCGGCTATCATGGTCGGATATATCTTGCAATTGCCGGTGGTATTTGTGAAGAAGAAACAACCGAAGACAATGGAGAATATGCTGAGTACGGTAGTCCATTCTTTTACGAAAGATCGTGATTATACGGTTTGTATAAGTAATAACTTTTTGACAGCCGACGACCATATTCTTTTTATCGATGACTTCCTGGCTTTCGGTAATGCGGCTATGGGAATGCTGGATCTGGCAAAACAGGCAGGTGCTACTATCTCCGGCATGGGCTTTATCATTGAGAAAGCCTTTCAGGACGGTGGAAAAGCTTTGCGTGAATCGGGTATCCATGTGGAAAGCCTGGCAATCATAGATAATCTGGATGATTGTAAGATCACGATCCGCTAGAAGGAAACCAACTAATTGAGTAAAAATAATGAATACAGAAGTAAAAGAAAGATTGCTTGACAGGGTAAAAACGAACCCATATGTAAATCATCTGGGCGTTCAATTCACGACGGTAGAGGATGGAATAGTCGAGGCACGCATGCCTTTACATGATGAACAACGCCAGTACAGCGGGGTTATTCACGGAGGTGTGCTGGCTGCTTTGGCGGATACGATCGCCGGTTTTGCCGCTTATACGATGACACCGCTGGACAAAGATGTCCTGACGGCAGAATTGAAAGTCTCTTTTTTAAGAGCCGCCTGGGGCAAGGAACTGATCGCTAAAGGAACGGTGATCAAACCCGGACGTCACGTTCATTTCAGCGAGTGTGAGATTTATTGCGACGATAAACTGGTCAGTAAAGCATCTGGTACGTTCAGTGTCGTGCAGCCCCAGGTATAAACAATAACAAAGAATCATTCAGATTGAAAAGCGCAGACAAGCTGTGTTTTTCATGATCGGCAGCTTCAGGATATCCTCTTGCTGCCTTTTTTCTATCCGTACGATAATGGCACGGTTGAAACCCCCGTGTCCGATCGCCAGGATACGTTTTCCGGGGAAGTTCGTTTGCAGGAATTGCAGAAACTCTCCGGCTCTTTTATATAAAGCCTCCAGGCTCTCTACGCTTTCCGGGAGTTTTTTGAAATCCAGTTCATTGGCAACCTTTCCGGTGTAAACACCCCAGTCCATTTCCCGGAGTAGCGGCGTTTGAACCGGCTCCAGTCCTTTTCGGCGGGCAACGACCATGGCGGTATCGTAACTCCGTGCCAGGTCGCTGCTAACAATGATATCGATCTCTTCCTTTTCCAACAGGTCGGCAAGTTGTTCCGCCTGTTGTTTGCCCAGTTCGGAGAGATGTCCGGGCATCTGTCCCTGCATGATGCGTAGTTTATTTTCTTCCGTCTCCCCGTGACGGCTTAGTATAAGCGATATATTCTGTTCCATATTATTTATATTTGATCCATTTGATCATCTCTTTGATGCTCGGTTTCTTTCCGTACATCAGGATACCGACCCGGTATATCTTGGCGGATATCCAGACAATTCCGATAGCGGAAGCATATAATAACGCTACAGACAATAGCTTTTCCCATAACGGTATTTCAAACGGGATGCGTACCATCATGACGATCGGAGAGGTGAACGGAATCATCGAACACCAGAATGCCAACGGTCCGTCCGGGTTCTCCATACTATATATACCGGCGTACAAAGCAAAGATCATAAAGATCGTAACCGGAGCCATAAACTGCTGGGTATCCTCCTGGCTGTCGACAGCCGAACCGATAGCAGCAAATATGGAGGCATATAACATATAACCGCCAATAAAATAGATGATGAAAGAGATTCCTATTTCCGCAATATTGATCGAATTGATAATTCCCATAATCTCATTGCCCGAAGAGGAGGCCAGTGCGCCTGCATCCATCATGCCCATGGACGGGGTTGCCTGTAAGGCTGTCACATCCACACCACCGGAGAACATGAATCCTCCGACAGCCACGAGGATCGTTGTGATAACTCCCCACAGGAATACCTGTGTCAGCCCGACAAAGCCGATACCGATGATTTTCCCCATCATCAGATCGAACGGGCGAACCGATGAGATCATCACTTCAATGATACGGTTGGTCTTTTCTTCCATAACACCTTGCATCACCATCGCTCCATACATCATGATAAACATATAAATGATAAAGGTAAATACCATCCCGATCACGGAAGCCACGGTAGCCGATGAGGCACTTTCCTTGCCGTCTTCACTCCATTTGATCGTTTGTACATTAAAGTTGATCTTACTTTCCCGGATGATCTCTCTCAGGTTAGGGATATTGAAGGAAGCCAGTTTCTCGCTTTCCAGCTGTTTACTGAGTGTCTGGTTGACCATCCGGCTCAGTTCTACCGGTACTTGTTTTTCAGAATACAAGGTCGCTGCTTTGGGATTGTCCAGCAGATCGTCCGTGATACTCAGGAAGGCAAATATTTCTTTGTCCTCGTTTTGCCGGTATTCATCCAGCGTCTTATTGCTATGGATGAAATGATAGCTTTCGTTATTCTCGAACAACGGGGCATACTTTCCGGTCGTATCGATGATGGCAACGTTACGTACTTCGTCTCCCTTGATGGTCGATAACCATAACGGCACGAATACCAGTGCGGCAAACAGAAATGGTGTAAGGAACGTTAGCAGGATAAACGACTTTTTGCTTACCCGGCGCAGATATTCTCTTTTGATAATAAGTCCTATTTTATTCATGCCTGTGTAGAGTTTGTGCCCGAAACGGTATTAATAAATATATCATTCATGGATGGAAGTTCTTCGGTAAACGATAGAATCTCGACCTCTTCGGATAAAGCGGATAATAAGGCGGAATTGCTGACTCCGTCTGCTTTATGGATTTGTAATTCGCGTATCCCACTTTGGTCTTTTTCAGAAAGCAGTGTGAAAATATCAGAATGATCGTTTGAAAGTTCGCTGGCAGATGCGATACGCAGTGTAAACGTATTGTTGCGAAAACGGTTTCTGACCTCCGCAACATTACCCGACAGTACGACTTGCGATTTGTTGATCAGGGCTATATTGTCACATATTTCTTCGACGGAAGCCATATTATGGGTAGAGAAGATGATCGTATGCCCTTTTTCTTTCAGTTCCAGGATTTCCTGTTTCAGCCGTTCTGCATTCACCGGGTCGAAGCCGCTGAACGGTTCATCGAAGATGAGCAATGCCGGTTCGTGTATCACGGTTATGATGAACTGTACTTTCTGTTGCATCCCTTTTGATAACTCCTCCAGTTTCTTATTCCACCAGGGCATGATGTCGAACTTTTCAAACCAGCGGGTCAGGCGGGTCCGGGCTTCCTGATAGGACAATCCTTTCAGTTGGGCGAGATAAATGGCCTGTTCGCCGACCTTCATCTTTTTGTATAATCCCCGTTCTTCGGGCAGGTAACCGATCTGATAAATATCTTCCGGCTTCGATTCGCGGCCGTTGAAACGGACAATCCCGCTGTCAGGAGCCGTGATACGGTTGATAATACGGATCAGCGTGGTTTTTCCGGCACCGTTCGGTCCGAGTAACCCGAATATTTTCCCTTCGGGAACTTGTATGCTGACTTTATTCAGGGCAAGATGATTGGCATATTGTTTGACCACATCTTCTGTTTCCAGAAAGTTCATAGGCTTTAAGATTGTTACATTTTTAATACGATACGTTCTCCCAATTCTTTACTCAATACATTTTTTATTTCGTTCAGGTGGGTGAGTTGTTTCATCAACTCGAACACCTTATCTTCATTTCCCTGGGCATGTGCCTCTTTAATACCCAGTTGTGTCTCCTTTATCTGCCGGAGGATATAGGCATCTTTCATGGCATATAGTTCACGGATGACCAGCTGGTCCAGTTTATCCTGCTCCTGTTCCAACTCGCGGTATTTACTGTGATATTTGCTTAGTTGATACTTTTCGCTGATCAGGTTGGCGGCAAGCCTGCTGACATTCGGGTCTGGATGGGCCAGAAAATAACGGCTGGCTTTAAATCCCTCGGTCTTGCATTTCTCTGAGGCTTCGTCGAGCATGCTTTTAAAGATTGGGGTATAAAAAGTCAGATCGTCACGCTCCAGGTCGTAACGGATATATTCTGCAACTCGCATTATGACCTGTTCGTTTGTCTCCTCATCCACATAATCGAACAAGACCTGTTCACCGTACCGCACGATATATTTCAACAGCGTAAGCTCATATACCTCATACGGAGAGCGTTTCGGTTGGACGGGATGAGCCGGTTGTGTAGGTTGTACCGGTGGAAAATCGGGCGGTGGAACCTCCATAGGCCCTGTCTCTTCCATCGGATATTCTTCCATTGGCGGTGGAGGAGGAGGCATATTATCGTCCGGTAATGGCATCGCATCGTCCGGCGGTGGCAAAAAGCTATCCTCAACGATTGGCTGGTAACCGGGAATATCAGGATATTCCGGTATTATACTCATCGTATTGGATACCGGAGGAGTACCCTGTGTATTTTGTCTTTCTTCTTTGCTTAAACGGATTTTATTGACTTCGTTCAACAACACCTGTTCGTCTATCTCCATCATTGCACTGCATTCGCGGATATAGATGGAACGGGCAATATTATCGGGAATGATGGCTACCGTACGGATAATATCCGTGATCAGCGACGATCGTTTGATTGGGTCGTTTCCTGCATCATCCAATAATAAACGGGTTTTGAAGCGGATAAAGTCTGTTTCGCTCTGCTTGATAAATTCAGCAAACTGACTGGCATTGTGTTTACGGGCGAACGAGTCGGGGTCTTCACCGTTGGGGAGCAGGACCACCTTGACATTCATGCCGTCTTCCAGCAACAGGTCGATACCGCGCAGAGCGGCTTTGATACCGGCGGCATCACCGTCATATAATACGGTTATGTTACTGGTGAAACGGTGTATAAGCCGTATCTGTCCTTGTGTAAGAGCCGTACCGGAAGAAGCGACGACATTCTCGATTCCCGCCTGGTGCATGGAGATCACATCGGTATAGCCTTCCACCAGGAAACAGCGGTCTTCCTTTACGATGGCCTGTTTGGCGAAATAGATACCGTACAACTCATTACTCTTGTGATAAATCTCACTTTCCGGTGAGTTGACGTATTTGGCTGTCTTCTCATCTTTTTTGAGTACGCGTCCACCGAAAGCTACGACTTTTCCGCTTAGGGTATGTACAGGAAAGATCACACGGCCACGGAAACGGTCATTGACTCCTCCGTTGTCATAGACGATGACGAGTCCTGTCTTTTCGAGAAATTCTTTTTTATAACCGTTCTTGGTTGCTGCCTTATATAAAGCATCCCGCTGGTCAAGACTGTAACCTAATTGAAATTTACGGATGGTGTCTTCCCGGAATCCACGTTCGGCAAAATAACGCAATCCGACGGTTTTCCCTTCTACGTGTTCGTACAGCTGGGTGCTGAAATACTGTTGTGCCCAACTGTTGACGATCAACATACTTTCCCGGTCACTGCGTCTTTGCTTTTCCTTATCGGTCAGTTCCCGTTCCTGTATCTCGATGTTGTATTTCTTGGCAAGATAACGTAAGGCATCGAAATAGTTCAGCTGTTCATGCTTCATAATAAAATGAACAGCCGTGCCTCCTTCGCCGCAGGCAAAACATTTACATATATTTTTAGCCGGAGAGACGTAGAAAGAGGGTGTTTTGTCAGTATGAAACGGACATAATCCTACATAGTTGATCCCTCGCTTGCGCAAGGTAACGAATTCAGAAACAACATCCACAATGTTTGCAGCGTCAAGTATCCGGTCTATGGTAGGTTGATCGATCATTTAATTATTTCCTTCCTTATAATAACGGAAGGCAAATGTAGTGATTTTATTTGAAATATGTTTACAGGACTGCTACCTGTTGTTCAAACTCTTCTTTATTCAGTGCCTTGCTTCTGACCTTACTTCGGTAGGAATAAACCGTAGCCAGCGAATATCCCAGGAAATGGGCGATATTGCTACTGTCGTTTATTCCGAGCCGGATGAGGGCGAAGATGCGGAGTTCGGTCGATAATATCTCACCGGATTTAGGATATAATTTTCCTTCTTCCGTCATTAAGCCGTTAAAAGATTCGATGAAACGGGGGAAGAGCCGGAGGAATGATTTATCGAACTCGTTGTAGAAGTTTTTCCGCTCGTCGCGTATGAATTGTTCGGACTTGATCGTCTTGAACAAATCATCCAGCTTGGAGGCCATTGCCAGTTTGGCGAGTGAACGGCGATATGTATCCAGTTTATCCAGATAGATAACGCATTGGTTCAGGTAGAGTGCGATGTATTCTTCTTTTATTTTGCTGGCCTGGCTCAATTCCTGGTTGATCTCCTGTAACTGTTCGTTGGCGGCACTGACTTTCTTACGCATAAACGACAGCTTTTTCATCTGACGGTAGAGGTAAACGATGGTGATCAGTAAAAGGACCGCCATCAGGCTGATGCTGATAAGCAGGGTACGGGTAATCTGTTTCTCTTTCTGTATCTTTAGTTTATAAACTTTATCCACGATCGGGAAAAACTCGGTCACTTCGACTGAACGGAGACGGGCATTGCAGGCTACGGCATCTTCCATCGAACAGCTCAGGTATTTGTATGCCCGTTCGATATCTCCCTTTTCAAACATGAGTAACGCCAGTTTTTGCAGGGATATATATTCACGTTTGGCTGCTTTCAGATCGCTGATTGCTGTTTGGGACAGGTAATAGATCTGCTTTTCCGTATCGCCTTTTTGAGCGTATGCCTGGGATAGGTTATATAATATGTATATAGCGGATTCTGTGCCCTGAGCTTTTGTCAGTTCGTCGTTCATCAGGCGAATGGCTTCATCCGGATTACCGTTTACGATCAACTGGTCTGCCAGTACGATATTATGGTCGATGCCGTTTGGCGTAACAGCCAGGATCGAATCGCGGTAAGCGTTTGTCTGGGCGATGTATTTATGACGGTCGTTCGTGCGGGTGTAATCGGCTATCCATCCATAGAAAGTACGGCTGGTATAATAATAATAAAGTAATGAGCCTTCACTAAGACTCTCTCTCTGTATTTGTTCCAGCTGTTCGGGAACTTCGTTATAAAGCCCCATGATACCGAGAACCTCTGCCCGGGCTATCCGCAGGTCATTCTTATAGGATGGGTTACGGAGTGAGTCGGTCAAAGCCTCTCTTCTCTCTAGGTAACGCAAGGCTGAATCTGCCTGGAAATGCAGATAGATACCGAATAAAGTTCCGTATAGTTCATATTTGCTTTCCAGCGAAGAGGTCGCTTTCAACAGACTTTTAATGCTATCGGCTTCCTGTTCCCGTTGCTGCTGGAAGAAAGGTTTCTGCGCAATCGTGCGATCCAGTTCTTTTAGCAGGGATAGATTCGTCTTGTCTTTTTCAGAAGCATAAGACAACTGAATGCAGAACAGAAACAGGAGAATGGCTGATATCGTTTTAGTCATAGGAGTGTTTTTCTCAATGTTCTGTATTCATTTGGTGAATATCCGACGATACGCTTAAATGCCCTACTAAAATATTGTGGATATTGATACCCTAGAGCATAAGCGACATCACTGATTGATTTGGCCGGGTCGGCGAGTAACTCTTTTGCTGTATCCATTATTTTCGACAAGATATATTCCTGTGCAGAAGAACCGGTTACTTTTTTTATCAGATCTCCGAAGTAATTCGCCGATAAGTGTAGTTTTTCTGCGCAATAAGCTACGGTCGGTGTTCCAAATAATTGGGGTTTATCCGACGTAAAATAATCGTTCAGTAACGCTTCGAAGGTGCTGAGCGTATCTTTATTCTCTTTTTTGCGGGTAATGAACTGACGATCATAAAACCGGGTACAATAATTGAGTAATAACTCGATAGCCGAGGCAATAATCAGATTACTGTGCTTGTCCGTCGCTCCTTTGATTTCTTCATCGATCTTTATCATACAGTCGATAACGGTTTGTCGCTCCTGTTTCGAAAGGTGTAGTGCCTCATTGACAGCATAGGAAAAAAATGTATAGTCCTGCATATGACGTCCCAGGGGTGTGCCGTGTAACAACTCGGGTTGAAATGTCAGCCACCACCCTTTGGGCTGAAATACTTCACCTGTATCGTCGTTACCGATAATCTGTCCCGGTGCGGCAAACACCAGTGTCTCCTCCTGAAAATCGTATAATTTTCGACCGTATTTAATCTGGTCGGCACATTTAATGTCTTTTAGATAAATGACATAGAATCCAATATTTTTACGGGTATGATGCAACGGTTTGATTTTCGACGCATCGATCACGCTGACCAATGGATGGGGAGTATCTATACCCAAAAAATCATTGTAATCTTTGATCGTATTCAGTTTTATAATCTTCTCCATAACAGCATGTATCATTGTTTCTATACAAAAATAAGAAATATCTTCGGGTTGTCAGTCCTGATCTGTAATAATTATACACAGAACCGTAATTTATGACCGGTCAAAGCAGAAATATCAGACTAATTTTGCATCAGATAAAACAGATAAATAAATATTCAGAAGAATGAAAATAGAATCAAAATTAGTGATGACCCTGTTCTGTATCTTGTTTTGGTGCGGAAATGCGGTTGCACAAACTCCAAAAGTGGAACAAGAGATGGACAACAAACGACAACACATTGTAGAGGTCGCGACCCTTGTGGGTAAGGGAGACCTTCATCATTTGAAACCAGTCCTCGTTACGGGACTGGACGACGGAATGACCGTCAATGAACTCAAAGAGGTAATGGTACATACCTATGCTTATTGTGGATTTCCTCGGGCATTGCGCGGACTGCAAACTCTTGTCGAGGTACTTGCCGAACGCAAAAAAGAAGGTATCGAGGATAATTGGGGGCGGGAAGCATCGCCGATAACCGATACCCGCAGCAAGTACGAACGAGGACGGGATATATTGGCCGAGATATCAGGTGTACCTGCCGATGCGCCGAAAGCCGGTTATGCCGTACTGGCTCCCGAAATCGAAGTGTTCCTCAAAGAACATCTTTTTGCTGACCTCTTCGAACGGGACGTATTGACCTACCAGGAACGTGAATTGGCTAC
This sequence comes from Parabacteroides sp. AF14-59, assembly GCF_003479515.1. Classification (NCBI taxonomy): domain Bacteria; kingdom Pseudomonadati; phylum Bacteroidota; class Bacteroidia; order Bacteroidales; family Tannerellaceae; genus Parabacteroides; species Parabacteroides sp. AF14-59. The sequence goes on from NZ_QUHH01000003.1 coordinate 47,642, forward strand.
TGTTGCTGTAATCGCCTCACTTGGTAAAGGGGTGGAACCGATGCTGCGTAGCCACATGAATATTGCAATGAACATAGGTGTCACTTCCGACGAACTGCGCAATCTGTTTGCCGTAGTTCAGAGAAATATCGGTCGCAGCGAAGCCGATGCCGGACGACTGGTACTGAACGACCTACTGCACAGTAAAGGGTTGGCTGTATACTCCGATGCCCCGTCTCAGATATTGGATGATGGAGTGAAAGTGCAGAAAGTGGCTTTCCACAATCGTTTTCTGATAGATATTGCAGGTGATCTTTATCTGCCCAAAGATTACGATGAAACAAAGAAGTATGCTGCAATCATCATCGGTCATCCCTTTGGCGGCGTAAAAGAGCAGACTTCGGGACTTCATGCCCGCAGGCTGGCGGAGCTCGGTTATGTAACGTTGGCTTTCGATGCTTCCTACTATGGCGAGAGTGGTGGCTATCCACGTCGTATAGAATCACCCGAAGTGCGTGTGGAAGATTTCAGTGCTGCGGTCGACTTCCTGTCGAATCACTCGGCTGTCAATGCCGATAAAATAGGTGTCATCGGTATCTGTGGGGGGGCTGTTACTCTGTCAGTGCCACACAGATCGACCACCGTATCAAGGCACTTGCCACAATCAGCATGTACGACATGGGGCGTGCCAGGCGTCAGGGTGTTGGAGATTCGCAAACGTATGAGCAACGTATGGCAATTCTCGATGCCATCGGCGTGCAACGTACTGCGGAATACAGTGGTACTGCGCGCAAAGATATCCGTGCACTGCCTGAAAAAGTAGATGCCTCGACACCGAAGTTTGCGATCGACTTCCTCGATTATTACGATAATCCGGAACGTGGCCAGCATCCTAATTCCACGGGCTATTACTCCTACACGAGTCTTGCTCCGATGATGAACTTCTTTCCTTTTGCACAGATAGAAACCATCTCTCCGCGCCCGGTACTTTTTATTGTGGGTGAGAACGCCGTATCTGCCTATTTTTCAGAAGGTGCCTATGCGAAAGCAGCCGAACCAAAAGAGTTGTTTGTCGTACCCGGAGCAACGCATGTGGATTTATACGACCAGCCGGAGTATCTGCAGATCACGCTTCCCAAACTGGATGCTTTCTTCAAACAATATCTGAAATAATATTTTGATATGAAAAAGATAACTTGCTTATTATTATTGGCTGTGGTACTCGGAGCCTGTATCCGGAAGCCGGTGAATAAGGTTGAAACAGCCCAGCCTGCCGTATCTACTTCTATCTTTCCTAAAGGAAGTGCTATCGAAGGTGCTAACTTTAACGGTACGGCTTATCTTCAAAGGTTGATGACCGACAGTGAAACATTCGATGTTGTGGTGTCAGATGTGATATTCGATCCGAAAGCCCGCAACAGTTGGCATTCGCATCCGGGTGGTCAGATCTTGATCGCCACTGCTGGTAAAGGCTACTATCAGGAGAAAGGGAAACCTATACAAGTATTGCATCCTGGTGATGTGGTTGCCATTCCTGCCGATGTAGTGCATTGGCATGGAGCGGCTCCCGACAGCAGTTTCACTCATATTGCTGTTAATACAAAAGTGCATTTGGGAGTAACCCAATGGTATGAACCTGTAACAGACGAAGAGTATAACAATAAATAACTATCTAAAAATATTGAATATGATAAGGTTTGGTTTAATATCGCTTTTATTTCTTTCGCTGACGACGATAGCAGCTTGTTCTCCCGATAATCCCTATAATCCAGAGGAGCCTGAGCAACTTTCAGGGGATAGTAAGACATTGGTCGCTTATTTTTCTGCAACGGGTACGACACAGCGTGTTTCTGAGCGTATTGTGGATATTACCGGTGCCGATGTATATCGTATCGAGGCTGCCGATCCTTATGCCGACAACCCTTACGACGACAGCGACCGTATTCAGCATGAAGCCTACAATGACTTGCGTCCCGGAGTGGCGAATTTACCCGATGCATCCATTATTGCACAATACGACACAATTTTCGTGGGTTCACCGATCTGGTGGCATCAGCCCGCTATGGTGGTCTGTACATTTCTTGAAGCCTATGATTTGAGTGGAAAAACTATTATTCCTTTCTTCACTTATGGAGCTACGACCTATTTGAACGAGTCGATGCAGAAGATTTATAAGGTAACTCCTAATTCTGTACATGTTCCTGCTGCGCTTCCTGAAGATCTCAATCCGGACGATATTACAACTCCCGGTCCGGCCGACGACGCAGGCATTGATATGCCGGGCGATGCTAACGGTACAGAAACATGGCTTCGTCGGATTGGAATAATCGAATAATAATCGGAGTATTCCATACTGAAAGTTTTCATAAAATGGCGTCACAAAGCAAAATAGAATATATGTGGTTGTAATACAGATTTATACGGATGACTGCTACAATAGCTTCAAATGGGTAAGGTACTATTTTTTATGAGTGCCTACCCGCTTACCAACCGATGCCTATCCATTTGCAAAAATACTTATGTTTTTTCAGAGAAATACTTACGTTTTTTCTTTATAGGGTGTTTGCCTTTTTCCTATAAGGTACGAGTGATTACTTTATGGGGAGTGAACTTGCTCCCTATATAGTGCTATGGTATCTCGCACTATAGTGTAATACCCAGTAATACTATAATGCTATCCCGTGTATCACTATAGTGCCAGGCTATAATTCTTTCTAATTAGTTTTGATTTTTACCCTGTTTGGTTGGGGTTATATTGTTGTAAATCAGATATAAGATGCTTTTATGAGTTTTGATTTTTTTTCTAGTGGAAGTTTCCGGTTGACCAACCTGCTACATTTGCTTCCGTTAACAAACAAATCATTCCATGAAACAAATTATTATTACGATTGTACTATGTCTGACCTTCAATCTGCCCTGGGTATCGGCTTTGAATGTGCAGAAAACAGAACCGGCATTCTGGTGGTTCGGTATGCAGAATACCGAATTACAGATTTTATTATACGGTAACGATATTTCTACAGATAATGTCTCTCTGTCGGCATCGGATATCCGTATCAAGGAAATTGTCCGGCTGGAAAATCCCAATTACTTGTTATTATATCTGGATTTGACAGAGACGGCTCCGCAACAATTCGATATCATTCTGAAGAAGAACGGTGAGCAGGCCGTTATTCCTTATCAGATCAAAGACCGCAAAGACAGTCCTGCCGGAGCGCAAGGTTTTGATGCTTCCGATGTATTATATCTGATCATGCCCGACCGCTTTGCGAATGGCAATCCCAACAACGACCGCGTTTCGGGGATGTTGGAGAATAAGGTAGACCGTTCCGATCCTTTTGCCCGTCATGGAGGTGATATTCAAGGAATAGAAAATCACCTGGATTACTTTACCGATCTGGGCGTGACAGCTATCTGGTTGAATCCCATTCTTGAAAACAATATGCGAGAAGGTTCTTACCATGGCTATGCAATCACCGATTATTATGCCGTCGACCCGCGTTTGGGTAGCAACCAGGAATTCTGTCGGATGGTAGAAGCTGCTCATAATAAGGGCCTGAAGATCGTAATGGATATGATCTTCAACCATTGTGGCAGCGAACATTTCTTCTTTAAAGATAAACCATCTGACAACTGGTTCAACTTCCAGGATAATTTTACACAGACCTCTTACCAGACCATGCCGCAAATGGATATACACCGTTCGGATTACGATAAGACGAAAAGTGTGGACGGCTGGTTCACCGAATCCATGCCCGACCTGAACCAACGGAATCGTCATGTCGCTACCTACCTGATACAGAATAGTATCTGGTGGATCGAATATGCCGGAATAGACGGTATCCGTCAGGACACACATCCGTATGCCGACTTTGAGATGATGGCGCGCTGGTGCCGGGCAGTCAAAGCGGAATATCCTGATTTCAATATTGTCGGTGAAACCTGGCTCGGTAGCAATGTCGGTGTTTCTTTCTGGCAGGAAGACAGCAAGGTGGCTTATCCCCGTAATTCTTATTTGCCTACCGTGATGGATTTTCCGTTGAACGGTCTGATGTCGTATGTTTTCGATGAGGAAACGAACGAGTGGGACAGGGGGCTGGCGAAGATTTACGATTATCTGTCACAGGATATTGTGTATGCTAATCCGATGAACCTTTTGGTATTCCTGGATAATCACGATACCTCGCGTTTCTATAAAACGACACCGTCTTCCGGTCTGAACCGTTACAAGCAGGCGTTGGCTTTCCTGTTGACTGTCCGTGGAATACCACAGATCTATTACGGAACGGAAATAGTGATGGCCGGCGATAAGGCAAACGGCGACGGTGCTTTGCGTAACGACTTTCCCGGAGGCTGGAAAGGAGATAAAGTAAATGCATTCACTCCGGCAGGACGTGATTCGTTGCAGACGGAAGCATTCGCCTATATGCAGAAACTCCTTCGGTGGCGTGCCGGAAATGAAGTGGTCGCCAAAGGTTCCTATAAACATTTCATTCCGCGCAACGGCGTTTATGTCTACGAAAGACGATTGGGTAACCGTTCTGTTGTCGTTCTCCTGAACGGTACGGATGAAAAGAAAATGCTTGACCTTGCTCCCTACCGGGAAGTGCTTCCTGCCTCTTCGGCAAATGAACTGCTGAGTGGTAAGAATATCCGGTTGGATTCCTCCCTGTCTCTTTCTGCAAGAGATGTTATGATCCTTGAATTTTAATGTTAATATAAATCATATAACACCATGAAACGTAGTATTTTGTTTTTGGCCGCACTGTTTGGCTGCTGTGCGGTGTCGTATGCCCAGCAATTACTCTCACCGGATGGAAATCTGAAAATGACTTTCAAGCTGGATGAAAAGGGCGCACCGGTTTATGACCTGAGTTATAAACAGAAAGAAGTGATCAAACCCAGTAAACTAGGGCTGGAGTTGAAGAAGGAAGATGCGGATGCCGCTGTCGACTTCGAGTTCAAACAACGCAAAGATGTTGCAGCGTTGGATAAAAAGACGAACCTGTATGACGGATTTAAAATAACGGATACCCGTACGGCTGCTTTCGATGAAACCTGGCAACCGGTATGGGGAGAAGAAAAAGAAATTCGTAATCAGTATAACGAGCTGGCCGTTACGTTGGATCAACCGGCAAACGACCGTTCTATCATTATCCGTTTCCGCCTGTTCAACGATGGGTTAGGGTTCCGTTATGAATTTCCGCAGCAGAAAGAGCTGAATTATTTCGTGATCAAAGAGGAAAAGTCACAGTTTGCCATGGCAGGCGACCATAAGGCGTTCTGGCTCCCGGGTGATTATGACACACAAGAATACAGTACGGTTACTTCCCGTCTGAGCGAAATCCGCGGGTTGATGAAGGAAGCCGTTACGCCTAACTCTTCACAAACACCTTTCTCCCAGACTGGCGTTCAGACACCGTTGATGATGAAATCGGAGGATGGTCTGTATATCAACCTGCATGAGGCAGCCTTGGTTGACTATTCTTGTATGCACCTTAATCTGGATGATAAGAATATGATCTTCGAATCCTGGCTTACTCCGGATGCCAAAGGGGATAAAGGATATTTACAAACACCTTGTCAGTCTCCGTGGAGAACGGTTATCGTAAGTGACGATGCGCGTGATATTCTGGCTTCACGTATCACTCTGAACTTGAACGAACCTTGTAAACTGGAAGATGTTTCCTGGATCAAACCGGTTAAATATATCGGTATCTGGTGGGATATGATCACCAATAAAGGAACATGGGCTTATACGGATGAATTAAGCAGTGTCAAGTTGGGCGAAACGGATTACACAAAGGTGAAACCGAACGGCCGCCACTCTGCCAATACAGCTAATGTGAAGCGTTATATCGACTTTGCCGCGGCCAATGGTTTCGACGCCGTCCTGGTGGAAGGATGGAATGAAGGTTGGGAAGACTGGTTCGGAAAGAGCAAAGATTATGTATTCGACTTCGTAACTCCTTATCCTGATTTCGATGTACAGGAAATCCATCGTTATGCGGCAAGTAAAGGCATCAAGATGATGATGCACCATGAAACTTCGGCTTCCGTACGTAACTATGAACGTCATATGGACAAAGCGTATCAGTTCATGGTAGACAACGGATACAACAGTGTGAAAAGCGGTTATGTCGGTGATATCATCCCTCGCGGCGAACATCATTACGGACAGTGGATGTGTAACCATTATCTGTATGCTGTAAAGAAAGCAGCCGATTATAAGATTATGGTAAACGCCCATGAAGCCACCCGTCCGACCGGCCTGTGCCGTACGTACCCGAACCTGATCGGAAACGAATCGGCTCGCGGAACCGAGTATGAATCGTTCGGAGGTAATAATGTCGACCATACCACGATCCTCCCATTTACCCGTCTGATCGGTGGACCGATGGATTATACACCGGGTATTTTCGAAACGCATTGCAGTGCGATGAATCCGTCGAACACCTCACAGGTCCGTTCTACGTTGGCACGCCAATTGGCTCTTTACGTAACGATGTACAGCCCGCTTCAGATGGCTGCCGATATTCCCGAACATTACGAACAATATGCCGATGCTTTCCAGTTCATCAAAGATGTTGCCCTCGATTGGGACAAATCTCTTTATCTGGAAGCTGAGCCGGGTGATTATATCACGATTGCACGCAAGGCAAAGGGGACAGGTGATTGGTTTGTCGGTTGTACGGCAGACGAGAACGGACATGACTCCCGCCTTTCTTTCGACTTCCTCGAGCCGGGTAAGAAATACATCGCAACTGTATATGCAGATGCGAAAGATGCCGACTGGAAAAATAATCCACAGTCCTATACGATTAAGAAAGGGCTGTTGACAAACAAGAGTAAATTGAATTTGAAGGCTGCCAGCGGTGGTGGCTATGCCATCAGTATCTTTGAGGTAAAAGACCAGAAAGATATAAAAGGGTTAAAAAATCTATAAGGTAAAAGGATTGTTAAGGTTATTAAGTAAACTTGTAAAGAACTTAAATTTAAGCACATGAAACATTTAAGGTTTAAAGCTTTGTTGATGCTCATCGCAGGCTTGTGTATGTCCATCTCTGTGTTTGCACAGCAAATGACGGTGAATGGAGTTGTGAAAGATCCTACAGGAGAACCGGTTATCGGGGCAAATGTCATTATAAAAGGGACAACGAACGGTACAGTCACGGATGTAGACGGTAAGTTTATGTTGGCCGCTTCCAAAGGAGATATTATCTCTGTTTCATTTATCGGATATAAAATGCAGGAACTGCCTGCCGCATCCAATATGAACATTCTTTTGGCGGAAGATTCCCAGATGCTGGAAAACGTAGTCGTTATCGGTTACGGTACGGTAAAGAAGAATGATGCGACCGGGGCGGTGACGGCAATCAAGCCGGACGAGAAAAACAGAGGTGTACAGGTCAGTCCGCAGGATATGTTGATGGGGAAAGTGGCCGGTGTGTCGGTCGCTTCTTCAACAGGGCAACCGGGCTCCTCTTCGTCGATCCGTATTCGTGGCGGTTCTTCCTTGTCTGCCAAGAACGATCCGTTGGTGGTTATCGACGGGGTGATTATGAATAACAGTGCTCCTGACGGCTTAAGCAATCCGTTGAGTACGGTCAATCCGGCGGATATCGAATCGTTCACCGTATTGAAAGATGCTTCGGCTGCCGCTATTTACGGTTCACGTGCATCGAATGGCGTGATTATCATTACAACCAAAAAAGGGAAAAGCGGTAGCGTAAAGATCAATTATTCGGGAAATGTGTCGATCAGTACGAAACGTAATAAGGTCGATGTCATGAGCGGAGATGAATACCGGGACTATATAACTAATTCACCGAATGTTACGGAGGGTATGCTGACAGCATTGGACCTGCATCCGGGTGTAAGTACGGACTGGCAGGATGAAGTTTTACGTACGGCTGTTTCTACTGACCATAATCTCAGTGCGTATGGTTCGGTTAAAGAGTTTATGCCGTACCGTGTATCTTTCGGTTATACCGATCAAAACGGTATTCTGAAAACTTCTAACTTCCAGCGGTATACCGGAAGCCTTTCTTTGACTCCTTCTTTGTTTAACGATCATCTGAATGTGAATCTGAACGCAAAAGGCGTTTATATCAAGAACCGTTTTGCCGATACGGGGGCTTTGGGTAGCGCAGTAGCTTTCGATCCTACCAAACCTGTTTATAACAATAGTAAATATGGTGGTTTCTTTACCTGGACGGGCGATTATACGCCTGACGGAACCCGTTCGACTTCTGCCGGTGTGAATCCTGTGTCTATGCTGGAAATGGTAGACGACCGTTCGACTGCCAAATCGTTTATCGGAAATGCCCAGTTCGATTATAAGTTTCATTTCCTGCCCGAACTTCGTGTCAACATGAATATGGGGATCGACTATACTTCCGTGGAAGGTAAGAAGTATGTAGACCCGAATGCTCCCGGTTCTTATCAGCCGGACGATGATGCGACCGGAAGCCGTAATATCTATAATAATTCGCACAACAATAAGATATTTGATCTGTATGGCCAATATTCAAAGGACTTTGAATCCATATCCAGCCATTTCGATGTAATGGCTGGATATTCTTACCAGAGTTATCGTACGAAAACGGATAAAGTGACTTATTATCTGTCACGCCGTCCGGAAACATTCGGCCAGAATACAACGGTAAGCAATGAATATAAGGAAACAGATACGAAATATGTATTGGCCTCTTTCTACGGTCGTATGAATTACTCGTTGATGGACAAGTATCTGTTGACTTTTACCTTACGCGACGACGCTTCTTCCCGTTTTGCAAAAAATAAGCGTTGGGGACTTTTCCCTTCATTGGCGTTAGGCTGGAAGCTGAATGAAGAATCTTTCCTGAAAGATTTCAACAGTCTGGATGAACTGAAGTTACGTCTGGGTTGGGGTGTTACCGGACAACAGGATATCAACCAGGGGGATTATCCGTATCTTTCTTTTTATCGGGAAGGGAAAGGCGGTGCCATGTATCCTATCTATGATGCAGCCGGGAATGTGACCTGGGTGAATGTGATAGCTCCGACAGCGGCTAATCCGAACCTGAAATGGGAAACAACGACAACGTATAATGTGGGTGTCGATTATAGTTTTCTGAACAACCGGATCAGCGGTTCTGTAGATGGGTATATCCGTAAGACCAAAGACCTGATCAATGCGGAAGTAAATGTTCCTGCCGGTACCGACTTCGCCGAATATGTCGTTTCGAATATCGGTTCGTTGGAGAATAAAGGTTTTGAGTTTTCTATCAACACTCGCCCGGTGGTAGGAAAAGATTTCAACTGGGATCTGGGATTCAATATCGCTTATAACAAAACAAAGATCACTGAACTGACTTACAACGACAATTCGGATTCTCCGGGTAAACGTTTTGAATCGACCGGTGGTGACGGTGGTCTGCGTCTGAAAATTCACAGTGTGGGATATGCTCCCGGTTCCTTCTATGTATTTCAGCAGGTGTATGACAAAGACGGTAACCCGATAGAAGGGGAATATGTAGACCGTAACGGCGACGGTGTAGTGAACGACAATGATTTGTATCGTTACAAAAATCCGGTAGCCGATGTAATGATGGGTTTCAATTCCAAATTCAGTTATAAAAACTGGGATCTTGGATTTAACGGACGTATCAGCCTGGGGAATTATAACTTTAATGCGACAGCTGCCAATGCTGCTCTCGGTGTAAATGAAGTGTTTGGTAATAATGCATTGAGCAATAAGCCTACATCGGCGTTGAAGACCGGTTTCCAGACTCGCCAGCGTTTATCTGATTACTATATCCAGAATGCTTCGTATCTGAAGATCGACAATATCACATTAGGGTATAATGTAAATAAGTTCCTTGCCACAGGCTGTAATGCCCGTTTTTATGCTACGGTTCAGAACCCGATCGTCATCACTAAATATGACGGACTGGACCCGGAAGTAAATGACGGTATGGATAACAATGTGTATCCGCGTCCGATTACTGTTTTATTCGGAGTTAACATTAATTTCTAAATTGTATAGATCATGAAACTGAAAAAATATATATCGTTATTCATCGCTTCTTGTAGTTGTGTCTGGGCAACCTCTTGCCTGGGTGATCTGGATCAGGAACCGATATTGGATAAATCGAGCGCATCCATTCATAATGAAGCGGATTGTCAGGCATTCCTTGCCAAAATCTATTCCGGTTTCGGCCTGTCGGGAAATTCTTCCGACCCGAATGTGGAACCGGACCTGCAGGGTGGGGACCAGGGTTCGCTGGTTTTCCTTCGCGGACTGCTTTCCATGCAGCTTTTCCCTACGGATGAGGCTATCTGGAACTGGACAGACGAAGGTATCGTGGAACTTTGCGAGATCGACTGGGACTATACTTTGCCCTATGCATATACCTTTTATCAGCGTGCCATGTTGAACGTCCGCTATTGTAAAGAGTTTCTGGATGTTTATCATGCCGATAGCGATATTAAAGATATTCAGAAATACCGGGATCAGGTACGTGGCTTGCGGGCAATGAACTATTATTACCTGATCGATCTTTATCGCAATCCGGGTGTTGTCTGGGATGACAGTCCTACGGATGATAAATCGTGGAAACCTTCGCAGATAGGAGCAGAAGCATTGTTTGAAAAGGTGGTGAATGAACTTGTCGACCTGTCTGAGAACGGAGATCTCGATGAAACACCTTCTATGGCAACGTATGGCCGCATCACCAAACCGGTAATCAATACCTTGTTAGCCAAGATGTATCTGAACGCCGAAGTGTATACAGGTACACCGATGTACGATAAAGCTGCTACTTATGCTAAGAAAGTGATCGATGCCGGTTTCGGCCTGGAGGATAATTATGCGAACCTTTTCTGTGGTGAGAACCATCTGACCGGTATCCATAAAAATGAGATCATCTATGCCATACCTTTTGACAATGTCAATGCAAAAAGTTATGGAAGCACGATTGTCTTGACTGCCGGTGCTTTCGGTGGCGACCTCGACCAGACGTGGTTTGGTATGTCTTCTTCCTGGACTTGCCTGAAACCGACACGGCAAATGATCGAATTCTTTGACGAAAGCCCGGATGCCGGAACCGATAGTCATGGAAGCCGGATCAAGAAAGATAAACGGTATGCTTTTTACGATGGTGCCGGAAAACGAACACCTGAATCAAAGATGCAGGACTGGGATTCCGGTTATCTCTGCTATAAATTCACTAATCTGGGATGGGATGGTGCTGCTGTAACACCGACTCCTGATCCGAACACAGACTTCCCTTTGTTCCGTCTGGCCGATATTTATCTGATCTATGCCGAATGTGCAGTCCGTAATGCTGCCGGAACCAGTAAAGAACAGGCTGTTGAATATGTGAACAGATTGCGTGAACGTGCTTATGGCGACCAGAGTGGAAACATTTCTCTATCCGATCTGTCTCTCGACTTTATCCTCGATGAACGTGCCCGTGAATTATATTGGGAAGGACAACGCCGTTCAGATTTGGTGCGTTTCGGTAAATTTACCAGAGATTACGCCTGGGCTTATAAGGGCGGTACACTTGAAGGTGTTGCCAATCTGGACAGCCGTTTTAATGTGTATCCTATCAGCGACCGTGATCTGACGGCCAATCCGAACCTGAAACAGAACACCGGCTACGAATCTTTGAAGTAATAACGATTAATCTGAAAGAAAATGAAGAAACTGAATATATTCATGCTGCTTTTAGCCGGTTCCCTGTTATGGACCGGATGCAGCAACGACAGAGACGATAATCCTGTTTTTCAGGAGCCGACCGGGTTCAATCTGAATACACCGGAACAAGCATCCGGTATATATGACCTGCAGAATATTTCGTCTGTCGACCTGACATGTGTACAGCCTGACTATGGCTATGCAGCCGGAACAACTTATAGAGTACAACTATCTTTGGAAAATACCTTCAAAGAAGCCGATGAGGCAACCGGTATAACTGCTAACTATGTAACTTTGTCTACAACTTATCCCCGTCCGGAATTGAAAGTAGATGCAGTTGAGTTTGCAATGGCTTTACTGGATTTATGGAAAGCAGCCAACGAAAATACAGAACTTCCGGAAACACCTATGGCGGTGTATGTCCGTCTGAATGCGGCTTTATCCAATAACGGGATGGGGCAGATCTCGTCCAATGTTATTGAGTTACCGCAAGTTTTGGGATATAACGTAGAGCCTCCCGTATCTTTACCGGGACAGATGTTTTTAGTCGGTGACTTTGCATCCGGTAGCAGTTGGGGTAAATGGGTTGAAATGATTCCGGTAACGGATACTCCGGGTAAGTTTTGGTCTGTTCAGTATTTTGGAGGCAATAATGTGATGAAGTTCAATGCACAGCCTATGTGGAACGGTAATCAGGTCGCTTATTCGGAAGGTCTTGTCCCTGCTGAATCGGCCTCTTTAGCTGGAGTTTCCGGTGTGGATGACGGTAGTGGCGGAATGAATATCGGCGTAAAGAATGCAGGTTGGTATATTGTGGTGGTTACTACGGCATTGGAAGGTAAAAATCTGAATTATATATTGGAATTTCTCTCTCCGGATATCTACGTAACAGGTGATGTTTCAGGAGGTTGGGATACCTTCGATGATGCTCGTAAGTTTACGGTACCTTCCGGTGAAGGTGAGTTTGTTTCACCTGCTTTTGTTGCAAACGGAAATTTGCGCCTTTGTGTCAAATTACCGTCGACAGACTGGTGGCGGACCGAATTTATGGTCATGAACAATAAGATTGAGTATCGGAAGAACGGAGGTGATCAGGAGGCTGTAAGCGTATCGGTCGGTCAAAAAGCCTATCTGAACTTCCTGGATGGCTCCGGTCGTATCAGATAAAGAACTTTGCAATACCTGATATAATTCGTTTGGTATAGTATTCTGTTTTCGAGGGCGTCATAAATATTTATGGCGCCCTCGTGAATATTTATGACGCGTAACTGTTATATTTGCAGTACAAAAACATAAAGATATGATAGTCAGAATACTTTGTCTGCTGGTATTTGCGTTGATTTTTAGCTCATGTCATGGTCAGCAAACTGTAAAAACAGGAAAAAAGGATACAACACCGAAAAGCTTTGAAATGGTAGCTGTCCCAAGTATGATCACCGATCCGGGTGAACGGGCGAAATATCTGGTACAGCATTATTGGGATAAATTTGATTTTACCGATACGGCTTATATCCATCTACCGGATATAACGGAACAGGCACTTACAAACTATATCGACCTGATGAAATATGTATCTCCGGAAGTAGCGTCTTCGTCTATCAAAGGAATGATGCATAAGGCGACTGCCGATAGTACTTTCTTTGCTCATATGGCTGGTTTATATGAGAAGTACTTGTATGATCCTAATTCTCCGATGCGTGATGAGTCGTTATATATACCGGTTTTGGAATCGATTCTGGCTACTCCGGTTTTTGATGAAGTGAATAAGATACGTCCGGCCCATTTATTGGAACTGGCATTGAAAAACAGAGTAGGAGAACCTGCTACGGATTTTACTTATACGCTTGCCGACGGAAAGACGGGTACATTATATAATGTAAAGGCAGACTATCTGTTATTATTCTTTTATAATCCGGATTGTCACGCTTGTAAAGAAATTACAGGACAATTGTTGTCTTCACCGCTGATCTCGGATTTGCAGACAAACAAAAAACTGAAGATTTTGGCTGTTTATCCGGACGAAGATTTGGAAGCATGGCGAAAGCACATACCGGATGTTCCGGCAGAATGGATAAATTCTTACGATAACACAGTGAGCCTTCAAAATGATGAAATATATGATTTGAAAGCGATTCCTACGCTTTATCTGCTGGATAAAAACAAAAAAGTTATATTGAAAGATGTCACACTTAACCAGTTGATGGAATTTTTACAAATGCAAACAAACTAAGTATGTAAATAAACAAATTGAAGTATGAGAACAACGTTATTATCATTAGCCTTTTTGGCAGGGATTAGTCTGACTGCATCTGCCCAGTTCAAAATCGGAGGAAAAACCATTAATACTAAGAAAGTTGTCGGTGCCGCGACCGATGTGGCAAAAGCGATCACACTTAGTGATACCGATATTGCCAATATGAGTCGCGAATATATCGAGTGGATGGATACGCATAATGAAGTAGCCGGACCTGATACGGAAATGGGAGCACGTCTGGAACGTCTGACCAAAGATATAAAAGTGGATGGCTTGGATCTGAATTTCAAAGTGTATAATGTAATCGACGTCAACGCTTTTGCCTGTGGTGACGGAAGTGTACGTGTTTGTGGCGGATTGATGAAGATAATGGATGACAATGAAGTGATGGCTGTTATCGGGCATGAGATCGGTCACGTACTTCATTCCGATTCTAAAGATGCTATGAAGAACGCTTATCTGACTTCGGCAGCCAAAAATGCGGCAGGGGCAACCAGCGATGTTGTTGCTAAGTTGTCTGATTCTCAGTTAGGCGACCTGGCTACGGCTTTGGCTGGTGCACAGTATTCGCAGAAGCAGGAAAATGAAGCCGATGATTACGGTTTTGAGTTTAGTGTAGCTAATGGATATGATCCTTACAGCATGCATGATTCATTGGCTAAATTGTTGGAATTGAGTGCAGATGCACCTAAGTCGTCCAAGTTTCGTCAGCTCTTTTCCAGCCATCCGGAAACAGAGAAACGGGTTCAGCGAATGAAAGAGAAAGCAGACAATTATACAAAGTAGTACGTATATTATGTTACCGTCTCTTAAACGGGCGGAGTCTTTACTGAAATATTGCTAAAATAATCATCTTTTATGTCGAAAAAGTATGTTGGATAACATAAAAGTACATATATTTGCACTGTGTTTTTCATGGTATTAGATTTAAGGTTAGCAATGAAGATTGGTTGTCGGGAGACAACCTTTTCTTTTTTATATATCTTACTGAATCATTTTCAGCCTTTCTCCCTTTTAATTCCGAAATAATATTACTTTTGTATAGTGACTATAAAATTTATGTGGTGTGGATGCAAAAATAAAATTACGGGTTCAGGGGCTAACGAATAGTCAGATCCAGTCTGGAGCTTATGCTTTGATACTGGCGGAAGAAAACGGAGCCCGTCGTATACCTATTATAGTAGGGACCTCAGAGGCGCAGTCTATTGCTATTGCGTTGGAACATATTACGCCTCCCAGACCTCTTACGCACGATTTATTTGTGACCTTTGCACAGGCTTTTGCTATTCAGTTGCGAGAGGTTTTCATTTATAAATTCGAAGACGGGGTTTTTTATTCGGAACTATTGTTTGACGATGGTATTACCCAGATACGTCTTGACTCCCGCACATCGGATGCTATAGCGATCGCTCTTCGTGTGAAATGTGATATCTATACAACAGAACAAATTGTTTCTGAATGCGGTGTGGTTTTGGAGGAAGCTACATTGTTGGAAGATAAGGACGATAATGAATATTCTTTGCTGGATAAAGAACCTGAAGATATAGAAGATGAGGCGGAGTTAAAGAAATGGCTTTCTCTTTTGGATGAAGAAGAATTGAGTGAACGGCTGGAAGAAGCGATTGCCGATGAGAATTACGAATACGCCAAGATGTATAAAGATGAGATACGTCGACGTGAAGAAGAAGAGGGGAACGCCAAATGATAGATCAACAGAGCGGGATCAGCTTTGAATCCCTTTTACGTGGAATATTAGGGATTGTAACGGTCCTGGCTGTGGCTTACGCCTTGAGTCAGGATCGGAAACGGATCGATTGGAAGTTGATCGGAGGAGGTCTGGTCATGCAGATCATATTTGCTTTGGCTGTTCTTTATATTCCTTTTGTGGGAACCGCTTTGGAATGGATAGGAAGAGCTTTTATCAAACTGATGGATTTTACGCAGGCAGGTGTAGGTTTTTTATTGGGACCGTATGCCACTAAAAGTAATGGCTTTATTTTCCTGATCCATTCATTACCGGTTGTTATATTCTTTTCTGCGTTGGTATCACTCTTTTATCATTGGGGTATTATTCAGCGTGTAGTAGGAGCTTTTTCCTGGGTATTGCGGAAGTTTATGAATATTTCCGGAGCGGAAGGACTGGTGACTTCCGGTAATATATTTATGGGAATGACAGAATCTCCCGTACTTATAAAGAATTATTTGCCGGCAATGAATCGGTCTGAAATATTTCTGGTTATGGTATCGGGAATGGGAACGATTGCCGGAACAGTAATGGCTACTTATATAGGAATGCTTTCGGGAGGAGATCCGGTTGCACGGGTTTTGTTTGCCAAGCATCTCATCTCAGCATCGTTGATGGCTGCTCCCGGATCGATCGTTTTGGCGAAGATGCTTTGTCCTCAGACAGAAGTTGTAGTTGATCAGGCTGCGAGTCTGGAAAAGGAAAGTTCTCATCCGACGGCATTGGATGCATTGGCTTCCGGAACGTCAACAGGGATTCGGTTGATGGTTAATATAGCAGCCATGTTGTTGGTCTTCATTGCGTTGGTCGCATTAGCCAATTACTTGTTGGAAGGTTTGTTGGGGCGCTATACCGGATTGAATGAATGGATTGTCTCGGTGACTGACGGGAAGGCTCATGGATTGACGTTCCAGTTTATTCTGGGAATAATTCTTGCGCCGTTCATGTGGTTGATCGGTATTCCGTCACCGGATATTATGTTGGTAGGCTCTTTGCTGGGGCAGAAGACTATCCTGAATGAATTTGTCGCTTATTTTCAGTTGCAGGAATGGAAAGATGCCGGTATGTTTATGTACCAGAAATCGATTTTGATGTCTACTTATATATTATGTGGTTTTGCCAATATCTCGTCTATCGGGATTTTATTAGGTGGAATGGGAGTGCTGGCTCCGGAAAAAAAGGAGATGATTACTCGTTTCGGCTTTCCTGCCATGATTGCCGGAGCTTTGGTATCAGTTCTTTCCGCTACGATTATTGGCATGATACTCGGGTAATTGATCATTGAAAGTTGAAAATTGATAATTTGAGATGCAAATATTTTATACGCCGGATATAGCGGTGAATCCTGAATTACCGGAAGAAGAAGCCGGTCATTGTATTCGTGTGCTTCGTTTGAGTGAAGGAGACGAGATTCTGTTGACAGACGGTAAAGGCTTTTTTTATAAAGCGGCCATCAGTCGTGCCCACCATAAACATTGTGAAGTTTCTATTCTAGAAAGTTGGGAACAACCTGCTTTGTGGAATTTCCATCTTCATATTGCCGTCGCACCTACAAAAAATATGGACCGGATGGAATGGTTTACGGAAAAGGCTACCGAGATAGGTATTGATGCGATAACTTGCCTGAACTGTCGTTTCTCGGAACGGCGCGAAATTAAACCGGCCCGTTTGGAGAAAATATTGGTCAGTGCGATGAAGCAGTCACAAAAAGCGACCTTACCGGAATTGACCGGTATGATTGATTTTAAGACCTTTGTAAAACAACCGTTTGAAGGTCGTAAATTTATTGCCCATTGTGAAGAAGCTGAGAAAAAATTGCTGAAACTACTTTATCATCCGGGAGAGAATGCTTTGGTTCTGAT
Organism: Parabacteroides sp. AF14-59; assembly: GCF_003479515.1. Classification (NCBI taxonomy): domain Bacteria; kingdom Pseudomonadati; phylum Bacteroidota; class Bacteroidia; order Bacteroidales; family Tannerellaceae; genus Parabacteroides; species Parabacteroides sp. AF14-59. Next base: position 65,167 of record NZ_QUHH01000003.1, read on the forward strand.
TGGGCCGGAAGGTGATTTCAGTCCTGAAGAGATAGAATTGGCTTTACAGCAAGGATTTGAACCGATCTCATTAGGAGAGAGCCGTTTGCGGACGGAAACTGCCGCGTTGGTAGCTTGTCATACGATACATGTATTGAATCAGTAACAGCATATAGAGACAGAAAAAAGGATATGTTAACCGAAAGGATTCTTTTGGTTCATATCCTTTTTTTATTTTTCTTTGGATCATTCTTTAGTATTCTAACGGAAAAGGAGGGGATAAATAGTAGCTGATAGCTAAACATTGATAGCCGTTTTTTGCACGAATGGTAAAATACCATGATTTTATGTGAATATCGTAGAAATAACAAAATATGCTTGATCGTATATTTGTGCAAGTGACATGAGTATACTATTTGACAACCTTTTTCTTTAATAATTTAATATTATGATACCACTTTATCAGGAATTACCATTTACAAGTAATAGTTACATAAACTTCTATAAAGAGGATCTGCCGCATTTCATTGTTCCGTGGCACTATCATCCGGAAATAGAAATTATGTATATACTGGAAGGTACCGGTACACGTTTTGTAGGAGATCATATTGACAGATACCAGGAAGGTGATGTTTGTATGGTCGGTCCTAAACTGCCGCATGAATGGAGGAATGACGATGAATTCTTCAAACAGGGGGCAGGATTGAAAGCATCCTGCTTGTGTCTCTTTTTCCTGAAAGATATTTTTGAAGAAAACCTGATCCGCTTGCCGGAAATGCAAAATATACGTCAGTTGATAGAGCGTTCCAGGCGGGGAATAAAATTTATGGGTAAGTCCAGGGATGCCATAGGTTCTTTTATTCAACGATCGGTGAGTGATACAGGGGCTACCCGTATCATTAATTTCATCTCATTGCTGGAAATGATGGCTACAACGGACGAGTATGAATTACTTGCCAGTGTGGGGTTTACAGAATCTGTCAATTCATCGGATTTTGAAAGATTTGATAAAGTTTACCAGTATATGATGAAGAACTTTACGAAACCCATCAAACTGGAAGAGGTCGCATCTTTGGTCGGTTTGACACCTAATGCCTTTTGCCGTTATTTCAGAGGACGGACCAAGAAGACGTTTGTCCAGTATTTGAATGACATACGTATAGGTCATGCTAAAAAGCTTTTGATAGAGGGACGTATGAAAATCTCCACATTAAGTATGGAATCCGGTTTTAATAATCTGTCGAACTTTATAGAACAGTTTAAACGTTCCACTCAAATGTCGCCATCTGAATATCAGAAAAAATTCGGAGTGAAGAACCAAAAAGTTATCTGATGCAGAAATTATGGTAAAATACCAGAATTATACGCAAGAATCAAGAAAAGAAATAGAGCTAACTGATTATATCTTTGCAATATAGATATATCGAAATGTAGTTAACAGTTATAATTCTAATAAGAAAGCCTATGGATGCAACAGTTTTTTGAATGAACAGTTTTGAGTGAAAAATACAAATTATCCCGTTTTTTAGTAATGAATATGGACAGAAGGAATTTTATAAAACATACTACTATGGCTACTTTAGGTGGTCTTGCTTCTTTTGAAACATTAAGAGCTTCTTCTTATGACAGAATAGCAGGAGTCTCTGAAATAAGTAAAAATAAAGTATCGCCTCGTGCCATTACCATGTGGGACTTTTCCTGGTTGGAACGCCGCTGGCCCGGTGCCGGTTACGAAGATTGGGATAAAGTATTGGATGAATTGCTGGAACGGGGTTATAATGCTATACGTATCGATGCTTACCCACATTTGATAGCAGAAGATCCGACCAAAAAATGGATGTTGAACGAAGTTTGGAATCAACAGGTTTGGGGTAGTCCGGATCTGAACGAAGTTCAGGTTCAGCCCAACTTGAATAAGTTTCTTGAAAAATGTAAGGAGCGTGATATTAAAGTCGGACTTTCATCCTGGTATCGTCAGGATGTAGATGACACCCGGATGAAAATAATGACCGCTGATAAAATGGCTGATTGCTGGATCTCGACTCTCAGGACCATAGAGACAGACGGATTGTTGGATACGGTATTATATGTGGATTTGTGTAATGAATGGCCGGGTAATTTGTGGGCACCTTTTTTCTCTTCCCGGTATCCGCATGTTGTGTGGGGACAATGGCATAAAGAAGAGTCTCTCCAATGGATGAAACATGCCTTGACCCGGATGAGGAAAGAATATCCGGATATGCCTTTCCTTTTCTCTTTCGATAACGGAGATGTTTTAAAATATGAAGAAATAGACACTTCTTTTTTGGATTTGTATGAGCATCATATATGGATGGTACATCAGAATAATAGCGAGTTCTATAAACTCGTTGATTATAAAGATGGACAATATTCTCCTGAAGCGTATAAAAAAGTAGTCAAAGTAGCAGAAAAGCTTTATAAGGAAAAACCTTCCTACTGGCAAAAGTTATTGACGGATAAAATAGAGCTAACTGGAAAAATAGCAAAGAGAACGGGCCGTCCCCTTATTACGACAGAATGTTGGGGGATTGTGGATTACAAAGACTGGCCTTTACTAAATTGGGATTGGGTGAAGGAACTTTGTGCACTGGGTGCGGTAACTGCTGCTCAGACAGGGATGTGGGCAGGGATAGCGACCAGTAATTTTTGTGGACCTCAGTTTGTCGGCATGTGGCGTGATGTAAAATGGCATCAGCATTTGACAACAATAATCAAATCGGCTATACTGGATGAATCTATTATCATGGACAATGAAGTTGCAGCGAAGTTATTGAGGCGGCTTTAGGTTTCAGTAATCAAATTTTTTATGTTAAAATATATATAGGCAGGAGCATTTTCGTTCCCGCCAGGGAAGTTACATTAAAAAAATAGTGATTAATCAATTAAATCAATTCTTTTATGGGAAAGAAAAATAGAAATTTTTATCTGGTTTTCATTTCCGTTTTCCTGCTTTTAGGAAATCTGCTGGCAGAAGCTCAAACGGGAAAAAACATTTCCGGAATCGTGGTATCAGAGGTCGGAAATGAACCTCTGATCGGTGTAAATGTGGTTCAGAAGGGGACGACAAATGGTTCGGTCACAGATTTGGACGGAAGATTCACTCTGATGGTACCGGACGGCAGTATTTTACAAATCTCGTATATCGGCTATCAGGAACAATTGGTAACAGTCAAGCCTGATGTTGCCATGTATCATGTTGTTTTAAAAGAAGATTCACAAGCTCTGGAGGAAGTAGTAGTAATCGGCTATGGTATTCAGAAGAAGAAACTGGTAACGGGCGCAACTGTACAGGTTAAAGGCGATGATATTCAGAAATTGAATACGGTAAGTGCCTTGGGGGCTTTGCAAAGTCAGACACCCGGGGTGAATATAACGCAATCGTCAGGTATGCCTGGTGAGGGCTTCAACGTGACGATACGTGGTTTGGGAACAACAGGTTCTTCCGGTCCCTTGTATATTATTGATGGGGTAACCGGTGCGGATATTAATAATCTGAATCCTGCAGACATCGAATCTATCGATGTATTGAAAGATGCTGCATCTGCTGCGATTTACGGTTCGCGCGCTGCAAATGGAGTAGTATTGGTGACAACTAAACAAGGGCGTGCCGGAAAAGCCTCGATTTCGTATGATGGGTATTTTGGTGTGCAGAATGTATATAAAATGGCTTCGACATTGAATGCCCAGGAATATGCGATGATACAGAATGAAGGTCGTTTAATGGATGGTTTGCCCGCTTATGATTTTAGTTCGATGGTACCGAACTGGGAAAGTTATGCCAATGGGACAAATAAAGGGACAAACTGGTTGGATGCTATGAGGAATAAAAATGCACCGATTCAAAATCATGCATTGAATATAACAGGAGGAAGTGAGCAGTCTGTCTATTCTATCGGTATATCATACACTTCGCAGGAAGGTATTTTAGGAAAACCCGTACAACCTAAGTACGATCGTTATACATTCCGTTTGAATACTGAACATACTTTATTGAAAAATCAGGATCTGGATATTATTAAGTTTGGAGAGAATCTGACATATTCTTATAGTGAGAAATCGGGAATCTCTATCGGTAACCAGTATCAGAACGATATAAACGGGGCTTTGAAGGCAAATCCGTTTCTTCCGATGTATGATGAAAACGGAGATTATCATTATGCATTGAATTGGGATCCTACCGGCGAAAACCCGATTGCCCTGATGGAATATGCACATGGTCAGAATTTGACGAAGAAACATAATATTAAAGCCAATGCTTATGTGACCTTACAGCCCATCAAAAATTTGAAGATCAAGAGTAGTTTCGGTTTGACGATGGAGGCTAATTCTTATCGTAGTTTTGAACCTGTTTATGAATTGGCTTCAAATGTGTATAATAAAGAGAATGAAGTAACTCAGCGTATGTTTATCAATTCCGGCTGGCTTTGGGAAAATACGATAAGCTATGATTTCAAGATAAATAATGATCATAGTTTCAGTGCATTGATCGGCCAGTCCATGGAGAGAAGTGGCTTGGGAGATAATTTATCAGCCAGCAATGTTAATTCAATATTCGATGATTTCGATCATGCATATTTGGATAATACAACAGTCATCTATGCCGATAAAACGACTGTAGGAGGTTCTCCCTATATGAAAAATAAGATTTTACAGAAAAGAGGGATCGCTTCTTTTTTCGGTCGTATAAATTATGATTATAAAGAAACTTATTTGCTGACATTGGTCATGCGTGCAGATGGTTCATCCAATTTTGCAAAAGGACACCGTTGGGGATATTTCCCTTCTGTATCTGCCGGTTGGGTGATGAGTAATGAAGCCTTTATGGAATCGACGAGAAATTATCTGGATTTCCTTAAAATCCGTGCCAGTTGGGGGCAGAATGGTAATCAGGATATCGATCCGTTCCAGTATTTGGCTACGATATCTTTCCTGAAGTCCAACTATTTCTTCGGACCGGATAAACAAACTATTTCTTCCGGTGCTTATCCGGATATTTTGCCGAATAAAAATGTAACCTGGGAAACTTCCGAACAATTGGATTTAGGTTTGGATGCCCGTTTCCTGGGTGGTCGCTTGGGATTCTCATTCGATTATTATATAAAGACTACTAAAGATTGGCTGGTACAGGCACCGGTTTTGGATTCTTACGGTACGAGCGCTCCTTATATCAATGGCGGAGATGTCCGGAATAAGGGGGTGGAACTTGCTTTGAATTGGAATGATCATGCCGGAGATTTTACTTATGGAGTAAACCTGAATTTGTCGCATAATAAAAATGAAGTAACCCGTATTGCTAATTCAGAAGGAATTATTCACGGAAGTCCTAACATTTTGAGTGAAGGTACTACTGAAATGTATCGGGCACAGGAAGGCTATCCTATCGGTTATTTTTATGGATATAAAACTTTAGGAGTTTTCCAGAGTGAAAAACAGATAGCGGAATATTCCGGAGCTAAATTATCCGGTACAGCTCCTGGTGACTTGATCTTTGCTGATACAAATAATGACGGAGTAATTGATGATAAGGATAAATGTATGATCGGAAATCCTCATCCCGATGTGACTATGGGATTGACTTTAAATTTAGGGTATAAAGGATTTGATCTGGGAATAACGACGAATGCCGTATTTGGAAATCAGATCGCCAAGTCGTACCGGTCGTTTACTGACCAACCGAAAGAGAATTATACCATTGATATTCTGGATCGTTGGCATGGCGAGGGAACATCCAACCGTCTGCCTCGTGTAGCATCGGGAACAAACGCAAACTGGTTGTATATTTCGGATATATTTATTGAAGACGGGGATTATTTCCGTATCCAGAATGTGACCTTGGGATATGATTTTAAAAAATTATTCCCCCGTATGCCGTTAGGACAGGCCAGATTGTATGTAACTGCTCAAAACCTGGCAACTTTCACCAAATATTCAGGCATGGACCCGGAAATTGGATATGGTGCAGACAAAAGTTGGGTTTCCGGAATCGATGTAGGTTTCTATCCGAGTCCGAGAACATATATGGTAGGTGTTAATTTAAAATTCTAATCGATTTGAAAATATGAAAAAGATAGCATTTCTTTCATTACTCGTATTCCTTTTGACAGGTTGCGACAGTTTTCTGGATTCAGAAAACTTAGTGAAAAAAGATACGTCGAGTTTCCCTGAAACTTCGCAGGATGCATTGGATGCGTTGACCGGAGTCTATTCTATATTACCGTCAGTCAATGTCAACCAGTGTACTTTCCTGGTGTCTGAGTTACTTTCGGATGATCGCCTGGGAGGTGGAGCTGCGGTAGACAGAAGCTGGGCTGCGATGGATCAGCTGAAAAAGATAAATGATGACATGTTTCCGGACTTCTGGAAAAAAATGTATCAGGGAATTTTCCGTTCCAATATGTTACTGGAAACTCTTGATGTTGTAAAAACATGGGAAAAACCGGAACTAAAGGAGCAGATCGCGGCGGAAGCCAGATTTTTGCGCGCTTACTTTTATTTTGAGTTATGTCGTATGTTTGGAACAGTTCCTTTGATCTTAACAACAGAGGCTGTGAATAATCCACGTGCTGAAGCAAAAGATTTGTATGCACAAATGGCCGAAGATCTGAAATATGCAATTCAGACTTTGCCGGATAAGAAATATGAGGTAAAAGACAGTCAGCTGGGGCATGCTACAAAATGGGCTGCCGAATCGTTAATGGCACGTGTTTATTTATTTTATACAGGATACTATAAACAGGAGACACTTCCTTTACCGGATGGTGGTTCTGTATCGAAGCAGGAAGTGATCAGTTGGTTGGATGACTGTATCAATAATAGTGGTCATGGTTTGGTTTCCAATTTTGGTAATTTGTGGCCTTATGCAAACTCGGCAACAGCTCCTGATTATAAGTTTGCTACCGATAACAACTTGAGCTGGGTGGGAGACGACCAGAATAATGAAACAATCTTTTCTATTAAATATTCTTCAATGGGGAATCATTCGACCAGTATCTATTATGGGAATCAGCCGGTACTTTATTTCTCTATTCGGGAACAACCGAATTACGAGAATATATTTCCTTTCGGGCAAGGATGGGGAGCCGGACCGGTCAGTACAAATCTGGTAAGTGATTGGGAGATAAGTGAACCGAATGATTTCAGACGCGCTGCATCTATTCTGGATGTAAATAACCCGGATGAAAATATAAAAAGCTATACATGGGGAGCCAGTATGCAGATTCAGGAAACCGGTTACTGGCAGAAAAAATATATCGCAATAAATGCACACCAGGCTAAGTCGGACGGGACAACGGCATGTGTCAATTACAGCTGTATATTATACGGACGTACTCCTGACTTCCAGATCGATAATACCCAGGACCAGGTGATTATCCGTTTTGCAGATGTTTTGTTGATGATGGCTGAATTAAAGAAAGATGTCAGTTATCTGAACAGAGTGCGCGAACGTGCAGGTTTGACTCCTTTGACAGGCTATACTGATAAAGCATTGCAGAATGAACGCCGTTGGGAATTAGCTTTTGAAGGTTCCCGTTATTACGACTTGCTGCGTTGGGGAATCGCTGGTGAATCCCTGGAAAAGCAGAATGGAGTAAAGGTGAAGAACAACGGTGTGGATGATGTAATGAGTATGGGTAATTTGACACAACGTATTCAGGAAACAGGTGGTTTTATGCCTATTCCTAAAACGCAGATAGATTTATCGGCAGGGGTACTTGAACAAACTCCGGGCTGGGGTAACGATGCATTGTATTAATCAAACAGTTAAATGGAATTATATGAAAAAGATAATGATCGCTCTTTTTTCATTACTGGCAATGTTTCAATTGTCTTGTAATCCAATAGAAGAGGAGCATAAACAAGGTAGTATTGTCGCAGAGAGCGAATTGAATTTGGATGTTTATCCGCTGACGGAAGGTGGAAATAAGATTGTAATGATAAATAAAACTCCGATGGTCGGATCACATTGGAATTATGGTTCAGGCATTTCTGTTCGTCAGCAGGATACGGTTCTGGTCCCGTTTTTAGGAGAAAAAGAAATTGTTTTTACGGGAATTTGTGTTGGTGGAACAGTTTCGACAGTACGTAAAGTGACTATCGACAATATTCTTTATCCGATAGAAGATGAATGGGCGATTTTTGCCGGTACGGACAAAGAAGGTAAATCATGGATGTGGGATTATACCAGCCCGGATGATGTTGTTTGGGGCAATGGCGGTTATCCTGGTAATACAGCTCCGGCCTGGGCAACGATCAAAGCAGGAGATATGGACCAGCAAGATCCGGAAGTCGGGAAAGACGGTGTCATGCATTTCGATTTGAACGGTGCGGCGAATTTCACAAAAATAAGCCAGACTGGAAAAGTCGTGGAAAGTGGTAGTTTTAATTTTGATATGACCAAGCAAAAAGTAATGGCAGACGGGACGCCTTGGTCTATCGGTACGTTGACTATTGTGAATGGAACAATTTTGAAAGGCGTTTCTCCGAATGAAGGTGGAAAGACTATTCATGAATTCGATATCCTGAAGTTGACAGAAGACAAAATGGTATTGGCTCATGTATTGTCTAATGGTTGGGAAGCCTGGTTCTGGTGTTTTAAAGTCAAAAAATAGGGAGAAAGGAGCATGTCGGGAATAAGAATGAGTAACGCTCATCGATTCCCGGCATATCTCCGGTATTTGTGAGGTGTTGAATGTGCAGTAAAGAAAGGTTAGTTGGCATGAAAAAGATAGTTCTGCTTTGTGTTTTACTCTGTCATTGCATTTGGGTTTCGGCGCAATATGAACGGGCGCAGCAATGGGAGGAAAAGATTCAGGAGTTAAGAGATAAAAACGAAAAAGAAGGAATCAAACAAGGTTGTGTTTTATTTATAGGTAGCTCTACGTTCACGAGATGGGGAGATACAGAGAAATATTTCCCTAATTCTGTAGTGGTGAATCGAGCATTTGGAGGTTCCATGATGTGTGATCAGATCTATTATTTCGATGAAGTTGTCAAACCTTTTAACCCTCGGCAAATAGTTATTTATGAGGGAGATAATGATTTGAATGAGACGGAAACAACTCCGGAACAGTTTATGGAAGATGTGATTTGTATGTGCCGTCTCATTCATTATCATTATCCGGAATGCCGTATCTTACTTGTATCGATTAAACCCTGTCCGGCCCGGGTAAAATCTTTTGAAAAATATAAAAGAGCCAATCGTTTGATGGAGGAGTATGCTGCATTGTATGATTATATGGATTATGTAAGTGTCTGGGACAAATTTGTCGATGAGAAGGATCGTCCTGTTATGAAATATTTTACCCAGGACCATATTCACATAACTCCTGAAGCATATCTTCTTTTTAAGGAGGTGATGGAAGATAAATTGTTGAAAAAGTAGAATAAAGATATGACAAAGGTATATTGGTTAAGCCTACTCTTTTTCTTGATGATGGGAGAGTTGGTCACAGGACAAAGCAAATTGAATTTTGGCAGAAGCGTCAGGCAACAGCCAAATGAACTCCCTCGTTCAAAAGCCGGGAAAAATATATTGGAAAGGAAAGCTTATCTGGCTATACCCGGACAATTACAAAAAGATGAAGAAGGTAATTACCTGTTTTCCGGTGGCTGGGAAATGATTGAAGGATACAAGTTAGCAGGAAAAGGTATGTCTTTGTGGGATACCGGCACCAATTCTTCCGAATGGTATAATGCTGTGGTACCGGGAACGGTTCTTACGACATTAGTAGAACAGTCTGTATATCCGGATCCTTATTATGGCTTGAATAACTTACTTATACCAGATACGCTTTGCCGTATGGACTGGTGGTACCGGATATCTTTTGAAACGCCGCAGGAGATGGAGGAAACGAACTGCCGGCTTTTATTGAATGGCATTAATTATAAAGCTGAAGTCTGGTTAAATGGCTACCGGCTGGGGACTATGAACGGCGCTTTTAAGAGAGGTCTTTTCTCAGTGGGGAGTTTACTGAACAGGCAGGGAATAAACACATTGGCTGTTCATATTTTTCCTCCCGATAATCCGGGAATCCCCTTTGAAGAAACTAAGGAATGGTTCGGAGGAAACGGAGGTGCTCTTTGCCTGGACGGCCCTACTTTTATTTCATCGGAAGGGTGGGATTGGATACCGGGTATCCGGGATAGAAATATAGGTATATGGCAGGATGTGAAACTGATGCGGGGGGGAGATGTCTGGATGGAAGACCCTCAGGTCATAACAGATTTACCATTACCTGATACTACTTATGCCGATATTAAAATAAAAACACGGTTGGTTAATACGACAGAGGAGGTAAAAACTGTTTCAGTGAATGGAAAAATTGACCATATTACCTTTTCTCAGAAAGTCGTATTGAAACCGTCTGAACAGAAAGAAATCTGTTTTACGCCGGAACAATTCGAACAACTCTGTATCCATAATCCTGCTTTATGGTGGCCGAACGGTTACGGTGCACAGCCTTTATATACATTGACTATGACTGTGACTCAGGATGATCAGGTGCAACAAAAAAAAGAAATCCGTTTTGGTATTCGGGAGTTTTCCTATGAGTTAATGGCACAGTCTGCCGAAAAAAAGAATATTCGTTTTCAATATAGCCCTACGGATATAGAAGAAACCGGAAAACCTTTGTTTGACTATAAAAAACGTGTGACAGTTGAAAATACCCGCTTCCCCCAAGTCGTTATTCCTTCATTAACAGATGGTGCGATAAAATATCTACGGAAAGAAACAACACAACCGGAAAATCCTTTTCTGACTATTTGTGTCAATGGAAAACCTATTTTTTGCCGAGGTGGAAACTGGGGTATGGATGATGGAATGAAACGAGTGACTCGTGAACGCCTGGAACCTTATTTCCGTTTGCATAAAGAAGCGAATTTTACAATGGTACGGAACTGGACAGGGGAATCTACAGAAGAATTATTTTATACTCTCTGTGATGAATATGGTTTGCTTGTATGGAATGACTTTTCCATTTCAACCCAGGATTATAACCTGGAACCTCTCGATGATGAATTATTCCTAACCAATGCACAGGATATTGTTCTTCGTTTCCGTAATCATCCGTCCATTGCCGTATGGTGTCCGCGAAATGAAGGATATGCCCCAGAAATCTTGGAAGATGGTTTCCAGAGAATAATAAGTACGATGGACGGGACCCGCCACTATCATGGTAATTCAAGGGATTTAAACCTTTGTTCAAGTGGCCCCTGGCATTATATCGATAATCAGCTGGAATATCTGACCAAGAAAGCCGATGGCTTCAGTACAGAACTGGGAGCGCCTTCCGTGCCGACAGCGGAAACTCTTCGCAAATTTATACCGGCAGAAGATTTATGGCCTATTGGCGATGTCTGGTATTATCATGATTTGCATTATGAAAGTTTTGATTGGAAGAATTATATCCGCGATATAGATCGGTTAGGAGCAGAGCCGTCCCGCGATGCAGATGAATTTTGTTCACGTGCTCAGTTTATTAATTATAACCTGTATCGTAACATGTTTGAGACCTGGAATCAGAAAATGTGGAATTATGCCAGTGGTTTATTGCTGTGGATGAGTCATCCGGCATGGCCTAGTGTGATTTGGCAGACTTATTCATTCGATTATGAAACGCATGGTTCTTTTTATGGAGCTAAGAAGGCTTGTGAACCGGTACATATCCAGTGGAATTCAGTAAACAGAAAATTGCAGGTAATCAATACCACACTTAAAGAACTCCCGGGAACAAAGGCTTTTTTCAGAATATATGATCTGAAAGGAAAGAAGTTATATGAAAGAAATAGGTTAGTAAACTTAGCAGCGAACAAGTTGACCGATTGTATGGAAGTCGCGTTCCCCCCGGAAATAAAAGATGTATCCCTTGTTCGTCTTCAGTTATTCGACCGGAGAGGAAAGATGCTTTCTGAAAATGACTATTGGATCAACCCTGTTTCGCCGTCTGATTTTTCAGTTTTGCAAAAAGGAGGAAAATCACAGCTTCGTATCAAACAGACTGTTCGTAAGACGGAAGAAGGTAAAGTCGTGGTTCAGGCAGATATCAGGAATAATTCGAAACAGATAGCAACGGGAATTAAAGTGAATGTTCGAGAGAAGGAATCCGGAAAGTCTTTATTACCAGTATATGTTTCTGACGGTTATTTCAATTTATTACCAGGCGAAGAGAAACGTATCTATATGGAAATTCCCGGGGGGCAAGCCGACAAAGCATTTTATTTATCGGCTGATGAATGGATCAGATAAAGATAAAAATCAATGTAAAAAATAAGGATTATGAGAACAAATAGAATTTTTATACCCGAAGTCTTTTTTACCAACAATTGCCTTACTGGGGAAGATGTGATAAAATCGACTCGTGTACTGGGTGAATTGGATGGGATATTTGGAGACAAACAGGCATTTGATGAAATGTATAAAGATCAGGTCATTTATCAGGTCAGTAGTTATCTCCCGGTTTTAGAGAATACACCCGGTGGTCTGTTTATGGGGATTACTACCCTTTATCCGGGGAAGGTCGGCTCTGAATTTTTTATGACAAAGGGCCATTTTCACTCAAATAACGATCGGGCAGAATTTTATTGGGGAGTGGAAGGCGAAGGTATGCTGATTCTGATGAATGAACAGAGAGAGGTATGGGCTGAACGGATATTCCCCGGTAGTTTGCATTACATACCCGGAAAAGTAGCTCATCGGGTGGCTAATACAGGATATCAGAAGTTAGTGTTTTCTGCTTGTTGGCCTTCTGATGCCGGACATGATTATGCAACAATCTCTGCTGCCGGGTTTGCACAGCGTTTGATAGACGTAAACGGAGTACCCACTTTAGTTTAAAGGATATGATTAAATATACTGTTGGAATAGATTTAGGAGGAACCTTTATAAAGATCGGATTGATCCAGTCCGGTCAAGTTTTGAATTTTATAATTCTGCCTGCTTATTCGGAAAAGGGGCTTCGAAGTAATTTACCTAAAATAAAAGAAGCGGTTAATGCTTTGTTACATGACAGTAAAATCCGGACTTCCGATCTGGTGGGGATTAGTCTGGCTTTTCCCGGGATTGTCGATGTGAAACATTGCCAGGTGCTTGCCACCAATGAGAAATACAATGACGCCTGTGAATTGAATCTCCGGCTATGGTGTGAGTTGAACTGGGGGGTTCCTTTTTATATGGACAATGATACCCGGATGGCAACTGTTGGTGAATGGGTTTGTGGAGCGGCACGAGGATTGGACAATGTGGTAATGATGACAATAGGAACCGGAATAGGAACTGGAGTCGTTTTGGACGGTCGTGTTTTGTACGGTGAACATTATCAGGCAGGTTCGTTAGGCGGTCATTTCGTGATCGACTATAAGGGACGTAAATGTAGCTGTGGAAATGTGGGGTGTGTGGAAGCACTTTCTTCGTCATTTTTCCTGTCTTCTATTATAAAAGAAAACCCAAAACTATCCGCTGCTTTTCGGGAAAAAGCGGATAGCTATGATTTTGAAGAAATTTTTAATTTGGCCTCTTGCGGCGACATCGATGCTTTGATCGTAAGGAACGAATGTATGGACGTATGGAGTGCTGCTATTGTTACTTATATACATGCATATGATCCTCAGGTGATTGTGCTGGGAGGGGGCGTAATGAAGAGCAAAGAGGTTATATTACCTTATATCTGCGAACGGGTCGGACGACTGGCATGGTGCCCTACGGAGAATGTGAAAATTGTGGCATCGGAACTGGGGGATAATGCAGCTGTACTGGCGGCGGAATATAGTTTTACCAATCAAAGAAGGAAGAATGAAATCTTATCTGCATGAAGATAAACCGGGTGTTTCTCCGGTTATTAATGTATTTGATCCGGGACTCGATATCGGTTTGATCGAAGAGCCTATGGGCTTTTCCTACGGTCCGGGTATTTTTGGCCCTCAGGTAGAGAGACGAAAGTTGAAAGACATTTCAAAAAGTTTGATGGACCCCGACTGTGCCGGGCCTGATATAGTCTATTCTATTGCAATGGATGTAGGTAAAATAAAACATAAAGAACTATTGAATTCGATGCATTTGCTGTACGGTGTCGTAACATATGCTACCGGAAAGCTGGGGATAGAGCCTATCCGGAGTCAGGGACATATCCATAAAGTTTCTTCTTTCAGTAACTGGTCTACTCCTGAGGTGTATGAGATATGGTCCGGTGAAGCAATTATTTATATGCAGGAATATGCAGAAGATAATCCGGGGCGTTGTTTTGCAGTTTATGCCAATCCGGGTGATGTAGTTATTGTTCCTCCTTATTGGGCACATGCGACTATCAGTGCCAATCCGGATAAACCGCTTACTTTTGGTGCCTGGTGCGATCGGGAATATGGTTTCGTTTATGAGGGTGTAAGAAAACATAACGGAATAGCCTGGTATCCGGTTTTTGATGAATTGAATGAGATTCAATGGCTGGAGAATCCAGCCTATCAGCCATCGGAACTGATATGTAAGTCTCCTGCCGATTATTTGGAATTAGGGATAAAAAAAGATAAATCTATTTATTGTACATTTGAAGAAGATCCGGAGACTTTTTTATTTGTTCCTTCTCCACAAATAAAAGAAGAATATTGGAGACGATTTATTCCATAAAGGGATTTTATATATAATTTGAATACCATGAAAACAGAGCATAATAAGATGTTGATTTATATCATAGCGATGATTGCGGCGACCGGAGGTTTACTTTTCGGCTTTGATACTGGCGTGATTTCGGGAGCCATTCCATTTTTTCAGAAGGATTTTGGAATAGACAATAATATGATAGAACTGATTACGTCGGCAGGTTTGCTGGGGGCAATCTTAGGTGCTTTGTTTTGTGGTAGGTTGACAGACCGTTTAGGACGTAAAAAAGTAATTTTAGCCTCTGCCGTAATCTTTGCTGTAGGGGCAATTTGGTCCGGAGTTGCGGTTGATGCCTGGAATTTGGTTCTGGCTCGTCTTTTCCTGGGAATAGCGATTGGGGTTTCTTCTTTTGCCGTCCCTTTGTATATTGCAGAAATTTCGCCAGCCAAAGTGAGGGGAATGCTTGTTTCAATGTTTCAGTTGATGGTTACAATTGGGGTTTTGGTTTCTTATTTATCAGATTTATATTTTGCAGATGAAGGTGATATGTCTTGTTGGAGACCAATGTTCTATGTGGGAGTTATTCCAGCCTGTATATTGCTTGTGGGTATGATCTTTATGCCTGAGACTCCCCGTTGGCTGATGTCGAAGGGAAGGCATAGCGAAAGTATCCGTATTTTGAAAAGAATAGAAGGAGAAGAACAGGCAAAGGATTCTTTTCAACAGATGCAAGAGGAAATAAAAAGAAGCGAAACGGAAAAATCCGGATGGAAAGAACTTTTGCAACCCTGGTTGAGAACCCCTCTGATCATCTGTATAGGGATTATGTTCTTTCAGCAGTTTGTCGGGATCAATACGGTGATCTATTATAGTCCTAAGATATTTCTGATGGCAGGTTTTGACGGGACTGTTGCGGCAATTTGGGCTTCTGTCGGGGTTGGGGTGGTCAATGTTATTTTCACGGTTGTATCTGTTTATTTTGTAGATCGCTTGGGAAGAAGAAAGCTTTATTTTATCGGATTGTCAGGGATTGTCGTATCTCTTTTAATCCTGGGGTTATGCTTTGTTTTTGTAAATCAGTTGGGCGATTCGGTAAAATGGGTGGCTATTTTGCTTATATTCTGTTATGTCGCTTTTTTTGCGATCAGTATAGGTCCTTTAGGCTGGCTTATTATTTCAGAAATATTCCCTTTAAAATTACGTGGGTTAGGAGCTTCTCTCGGCTCGCTGTCTGTTTGGCTTTTCAACAGCATCGTTTCATTTACTTTCTTTAAAATTGTAAAAGCATTGACAATACCCGGAAAAGAAATAATAATGGATGGTGAAAATCTGGGGAATCCGGCAGGTGCTTTTTGGTTCTATGGAGGAGTTGCTTTTCTTGCGTTGATTTGGGGGTATTTCTATGTTCCGGAAACAAAAGGTGTTTCACTGGAACAAATTGAAAATTTCTGGCGGAAAAGAGAAAGTCCTCGTAAGCTGAAATAATTCTCCTATATTTGCGGAGAACATAAAGATGTAAATAATGACTGAAAAGGAAAAATGCCGTCTGGGGTTATTGTATGATGCCAATTATGATACAGAGATATTGGCTGACCGTGAAAAGGCGAAAGAGTTACTTTACGATTACAATCGCTTGCGGCCTTCACAACAAAAAGAAAAGGCTGAGTTGTTAAAGCTCTTATTGGGTAAAACAGGTGATAGCCTGATTATTGAGCCCCCTTTTGCCTGCGACTACGGATATAATATCGAAGTAGGAGAGAATTTCTATGCGAATGTGAACCTGGTTATTCTGGACGGGACAAAAGTCTGTATCGGCGATAATGCCTTTATTGCCCCGAATGTCGGTATTTATACGGCTGGGCATCCATTGGATGTGGAACAGCGGAATCGGGGACTTGAATATGCCCGTCCGGTAACGATCGGTCATAATGTGTGGATCGGTGCGGGAGTCTCTATCTTACCGGGAGTGACTATCGGCGATAATACTGTCATCGGTGCCGGAAGTGTAGTGACGAAAGATATTCCGTCGAATATACTGGCTGTCGGTAATCCTTGTCGGGTAATAAAAGAGATAAAGCAGGGAGAGTCCGGTTGTCAATAAGGGATGTTCTATTCTGAAATATAATAAAGCCCGGTTCAGATTTCAAGACCGGGCTTTATTGTTATAGGATGTTTGTATCGATTATTCCCACTCGATAGTAGCATTCGGTTTCGGGGACATATCGTAGCAAACGCGGTTTACGTTTTTCACCTCTTTCAGGATACGGTCCGTGATCTTCATCAGGATAGGCCAGTCAACCGGTTCGATTGTTGCAGTCATAGCATCTACGGTGTTGACAGCACGAATGATAACAGGCCAGTCGAAAGAACGGGCATTATCACGTACGCCTACTGATTTGAAATCAGGCACAACAGTAAAATACTGCCATACTTTCTTGTCTAAACCGGCAAGCTGGAACTCTTCACGCAAAATCGCATCGGCTTCACGAACAGCTTCCAGTCTATCACGAGTGATAGCCCCTAGACAACGTACACCTAAGCCAGGACCAGGGAACGGCTGACGGAAAACCATTTCGTACGGCAAGCCCAGTTCCAGACCGCAAGCACGAACTTCGTCTTTGAATAACTGACGCAGCGGTTCAACCAGTTCGAACTGTAAATCTTCAGGCAGACCACCTACATTATGGTGAGACTTCACCATCTTGGCTGTCTTTGTTCCGCTTTCCACGATATCCGGATAAATAGTACCTTGAGCCAGATAATCTATGCCGTCCAGTTTGCGTGCTTCTTCTTCGAATACGCGGATAAATTCGCCGCCGATAATCTTACGTTTTTCTTCAGGATCGGCAACGCCTGCCAGTTTATCCAGAAAACGATCGGTTACGTCTTTATATATCAGGTTTGCCTTCAGCTGATTTTTGAATACTTCAACTACATCTTCCGATTCACCTTTACGCATCAAACCGTGGTTTACATGTACGCAAACGAGTTTATCCCCGATAGCTTTCAGAAGCAGTGCGGCAACAACCGAACTGTCCACTCCGCCCGATAAGGCCAATAATACTTTTTTATCACCAACCTGACGTCTGACAAGTTCAATCTGGTCATTGACAAAGTTTGTCATGTTCCAGTTGGCTTCCGCTTTGCAAGTATCGAAAACAAAAGATTTGACAGCTTTCTTGATCGCTTCTATATCATTGGTAAATTCATCCAATTTAACTTCGCATAAAGCTTTGTCGTGACCGGCAGCCATGACAGGAATGCCCATAGAATAAATAGCCGGGTCTATATCGATAGCAACGCCGTCGATCACATGGTTAGGACCACCGTTGATGATGATACCTTTTACGTTCGGGAGAGCTTTCAATTCCCCGACAGTGATGTCGTGAGGATAAATTTCACTATAAACTCCCAATGCACGGATAGCTCTTGCCAATACCGTATTTTCATGACTTCCCAGGTCTAAAATAACGATCATATCTTGTTTCATCGTATTCCTCCTAAAATTATTAAGTTGATTAGATTATCCTTCTGTTGATTTTATTCCCACTCGATTGTTGCTGGTGGTTTGGAACTGATGTCATACACAACGCGGTTTACACCTTTTACCTTATTGATGATTTCGTTGGATACTTTAGCCAGAAAATCGTAAGGTAATTGTGCCCAGTCGGCTGTCATGGCATCGGTTGATGTTACGGCACGCAAAGCAACGGTATTTTCATAGGTACGTTCGTCACCCATTACTCCGACCGACTGGATCGGGAGCAGGATTACTCCGGCTTGCCAGATCTTGTCGTAAAGACCCCATTCGCGCATCAGTGACATATAAATATCGTCGGCATCCTGCAGGATACGTACTTTTTCAGGTGTTATATCGCCTAAAATACGGATACCCAAACCCGGACCGGGGAACGGATGGCGTTTGATCAGGTGTGGCTGCATACCCATCTCGATACCGACACGGCGGACTTCATCTTTGAAAAGGAGACGAAGCGGTTCCACCAGCTTCAGTTTCATGGTATCCGGCAGGCCGCCCACGTTGTGATGGCTTTTGATCACGGTACCAGTAATGGATAAAGACTCGATTACGTCCGGATAGATCGTGCCTTGTCCCAGCCATTTGATATCTTTTAGTTTATGGGCTTCTTCGTCGAATACATCGATAAAACCTTTACCGATGATCTTACGTTTCTGTTCCGGCTCGGTCACTCCGGCCAGCGCTTTATAGAATTTCTCTTTTGCATTTACCCCGATCACATTCAATCCCAAATGCTCGTAATCTTTCATCACGTTCTCAAACTCGTTCTTGCGCAACAAGCCGTGATCGACGAAGATACAAGTGAGATTTTTACCGATTGCCTTGTTCAGCAATACGGCTGTAACGGAAGAATCCACACCGCCCGATAAGGCAAGGATCACTTTGTCGTCACCCAACTGCTCTTTCAGTTCAGCAACAGTCGATTCGATGAAAGAGGCTGGAGTCCAGTCTTTGGCACATCCGCAGATATTCAGGAAATTATCCAGTAATTTGGTTCCGTCTGTAGAGTGGAATACTTCCGGATGGAATTGTACTCCCCATGTCTGTTCGCCTTCCACATGATAAGCTGCAGCCTTCACATCGTCCGTGCTGGCTATAACCTTAAAGTGATCAGGTAATACGGTAATTGTATCTCCATGTGACATCCATATCTGGGAACCCGTATCGATGCCTTTCAGCAGAGGATCTTCATTGTTGATATACGATAGATTCGCACGTCCATACTCGCGGGAGTTGGCCGGTTCTACATTGCCTCCGGATGTGTAAGCCAGAAACTGAGCCCCATAACAAATACCTAAAACCGGATACTTGCCACGAATTTCACTCAAGTCAGCCTTAAAAGCATTTTCGTCGTAAACGGAGTAAGGACTTCCTGAAAGGATCACACCTTTCACATCTGTAGCATCATGCGGGAATTTGTTGTAGGGAATGATCTCGCAATACATGTTTAATTCTCTGACCCTGCGGCCAATCAATTGCGTTGTTTGCGAGCCGAAATCAAGAATAATAAGTTTCTCGTGCATGCAGTGTTATTATTTAATTGAGTGCGGCAAAGGTAGTAATTTTATTTAGAAAATCTGTACAGCGCTTGCTGTATATATAGGGAATCGATAGGGGAATTTCAATATATTTTTTATGATTTCACATAAGTTTTATTGCTGTGAAGCAGAATTTCCATGCGGGTGGGGATTTTTCCCCACTTAGATGGGTAATAATCCCCACCCGTATGGGAAAATAATCTGCTGCTATAAATAGCACAGGAAAACCCAATAGAATGAATAGTTCTTCCAGACGGAGCTAAAACCGTTTCATATTTGTTGAAAGAATGGTTAAGTTCTTAAAAAATGTATAAACGGTCAGGATATGTTTTAATACATCTGATTAAACATTACCTTTGTACGTTCATTTTTAGAAGGAACCGTATGGATACAGAAAAGAAAGAAGCAAAAGAAATAAATAAGCTCTCATTATTGATCATGGCAGTGGTCATTTTGATATTGATTATCGCTGGTGCCGCTTACTATATTTATCAGCAAAAGCAGCAGATGACTGACTTGGTCGAGGCTTATGATCTGGATAAGCAAACGCTTGAAGACGAGTTCAATGAACTCTCTATGCAATATGAGGGTTACCAATTCAAAGTCGGTAATGACTCATTGATGAGTCTGTTATCTACGGAGCAGGCGAAAGTTCAGCGTTTGATGGAAGAGCTTCGCACGGTAAAAGCGACAAATACCAAGGAAATAGCCCGTTTGAAGAAAGAACTGGAAACGCTTCGTAAGATCATGCGTAATTATGTTGTGCAGATCGACTCTTTGAACAGAGCGAATGAACAATTGCAGGTAGAGAAAAAAGAAGCCGTTCAAAAATATCAGCGTGCCACTTCACAGGCTGCAACCTTGAAGAAAGAGAAAGAGAAGCTATCCGAACGCGTTACGTTGGCAAGCCGACTGGATGCTACAGGTATAACGGTTACTCCGGTCAATTCGCGTGGAAAGCTGGCGAAGAAGATCAAACGGATGGAACGTTTCGTTGTGGACTTCCGTATTGCGAAAAATATTACTGCTCCCGTTGGAGAGAAGACTGTTTATGTACGTATCCTGAAGCCGGACGATGACGTGCTGGTAAAAAGCCGTGCCGATGTTTTTCCTTTTGAGGGAAAAGATATCAACTATTCCATGAAGAAGCTGATCGAATACGATGGAGAAGAATATCCGGTTACGATGTACTGGGATATTGAAGAGTTCCTGTCTCCGGGAACTTACCGGGTCGATATATTTATTGATGGTAACCATATCGGAAAGAAAAGCTTTACGTTGGAAGATTAACGATGGAGACAGATTGCCACTTAGCAAAACTTTTAGCGGATCTTCCGGAATCTCTGGCCCGTGACGAGGTTTTTGTAGGCGAACTCAGTAATATCACAAAAGTGATTGCTGTCGATAAAGGAGACTATCTGCTCCGCACCGGCGAAATATGCCAGGATGCCTATTTTATCAATAAAGGACTATTCATTAATTTATATGTAAGTGAAAAGGGGGATGAATGCGTAACCGGCTTTTCATCTGACTATCTGTATCCTTTCCTGTCTGCTATCGGGTATTTTACTCAGGCGCCTTCCGAGTTCGAGATCAAAGCGCTGGAATCCGGTGAACTGTTACGGTTGTCACGTACCCATATCGAAGACTTGTCCCTGCGTTATCCGTTATTTGCATCGTACTACCAGAATGCGATGCTGACTATTATATCAAAACTTTACTCCATGTTTGCCATCCGTCAGTCCTGTACGGCTGAAGAATTCATCAAATATCTTTATAATCACTACATGTGGATCATGCAACGTGTCCCCGACAAGTATATTGCTCAGTATATGGGGATCAGTAATGCATGGTACTGCAAGCTGAAAAAGCGCATCTTTAATTGAATTAATTCAATTTTATATTTAAAGTAAACCAGTACTTTTGCATCGGAAAGTCGTACTTTTGTTTGTGTACGAAGATTATAGGTTTATCGAATATAAACAATAGGAGATAACCAGTTGTTTTTTATTATGAATAAGGGTGATAAATTGTTTTAGTGGTTAAAATAAAATCTCCGGATGAAAAAACAATAAAAAGATGAAACGGATTATCGTATTAGTAGGATTGTTGGTCTGGTCTGGTTATGCTAATTCCCAACAGACATTGACATTGGAAGAATGTCGAAACTTAGCTATTCAAAATAATAAGGAATTGCAAATGTCCGGCGAAAAGGTAAAGGCGGCGAATGAAGAAAAGAAGGCAGCTTTTACCAAATATTTCCCGCAACTTTCCGCGATGGGAGGTTATATGTGGAATCAGAAAGATATCAATCTGCTGGACATGGATGCTTTAAGTGCCAAACTCGGTTCTGCTTTGGGGCCGATTGCCCAACTTCCTGTTTTCGGACAATTGATGGGAGGAGTAGATGAGATGCAGCATCTGGATGTACAGAATATCTGGGTAGGAGGTGTTTCGCTGGTTCAACCCGTCTTCATGGGGGGAAAGATCGTATCCTATAATCAAATTACCAAATATGCGCGTGAGTTGGCTGAGTCGATGAACGACCTTCAATTGCAGGAAGTCATTTATAAAACCGATGAAACGTACTGGCAAGTGATCTCTTTGGTCAATAAGAAGAAGTTGGCGGATGCCTATGTCGGACTGCTTCGTAAAATGGATAGCGATGTGACTGCTATGATAACAGAAGGTGTTGCTACACAGGTGGATGGCCTTTCTGTGAAGGTGAAGCTGAATGAGGCGGAAATGGCACAGACAAAAGTGGATAACGGACTCGCCTTGTCACGTATGTTGCTGGCCCAAATTTGCGGATTGCCTCTCGACGAGCCATTGGCACTGGCGGATGAAAATATAGAGAACTTCCCTGTACATTCCAATGATGCCGTAGCGAATGTGAATGAAGCCTTTGCCAATCGCGATGAACTGAAAAGCCTGGAACTGGCAACAAAGATCTATCAGAAAAAAGAACGCATCGTTTTAGCGGATATGTTGCCCAATGTCGCTCTGTCGGCAAATTATCTGGTAACGAACCCGAATGCATTCAACGGCTTTAAAAATGAATTTGCCGGAATGTTCAATGTCGGTGTAATGGTAAAAGTACCCCTGTCCGGTTGGTGGGAAGGTAGTTACAAACGGAATGCCGCTCGTGCCGAAACACGTATCCAGATGTTACAACTAATGGAAGCGCGTGAGAAGGTGGAATTGCAAGTGAACCAATCCGTCTATAAGGTGAATGAAGCCAATAAGAAACTGACGGCTTCTTCCCGTAACATGGAAAATGCGGAAGAGAACCTTCGTCATGCTAATTTGGGATTTGAAGAAGGCGTTATTCCGGCACTGAATCTGATGGAAGCGCAGACCGCCTGGGTTTCGGCACGCTCCAGCCTGATCGATGCTCAGATAGAGGTGAAATTAACGGAAGTTTACCTGTCGAAAGCAATGGGTAATCTTTCGGTAGACAAACAGAAGTAATAACAATAAAAATATACAAAGATGAACGAGAATAAAAAGTTTTCGATCAGCAACATGATGTTGGCATTTATCACGGTATTGGTCGTGATCGGATTAGTCGCATTGACCGGTTTCTTTTTGCTTACTCCTCCTGATGATATTATTATGGGGCAGGCTGAAGCCAATCAGGTCCGTATTTCCGGGAAAGTTCCCGGACGGATCGAATCATATCGTTTTGACGAAGGAGATAAAGTAAAAGCCGGTGATACACTGGTCTATCTGAATACGCCGGAGGTGCTGGCAAAATTGCAACAGGCGGAAGCTGCTCAGAAAGCGGCTGAAGCGCAGAATGCCAAAGCAATCAAAGGAGCCCGTGCACAGGAAATAGCCGGAGCTTATGAAATGTGGCAGAAAGCACAGGCCGGTCTTGAAATAGCAAAGAAATCGTATACCCGTGTTCAGAATCTGTATGAAAAAGGCGTTATGTCTGCCCAGAAAAGAGATGAGGCGGAAGCGAATTATAAGGCGATGGTAGCCACGGAGAAAGCGGCAAAGTCACAGTATGATATGGCAATGGACGGTGCCCGTTCGGAAGACAAAGCAGCGGCTGCCGCCCTGGTTCAGCAGGCTGGCGGTGCTGTAGCCGAAGTGGAGTCTTATCTGAAAGAGTCGGCTTTGGTTTCACCGATCGACGGTGAAGTATCCGAACGTTTCCCACAAGTGGGAGAGTTGGTCGGAACCGGTGCGCCGATCATGAATATTACAGACCTGAACGATATGTGGGTGTCATTCAGTGTGCGTGAAGACCTGTTGAAAGATATCAAGATCGGATCGGAACTGAATGTTTTTATACCGGCACTCGACAATAAGCCTGTAAAACTGAAAGTATATTATATGAAAGATATGGGATCGTATGCTGCCTGGAAAGCGACAAAGACAACCGGACAGTTCGACTCTAAGACTTTCGAGGTGCGTGCACGTCCGCAGGAGAAAATCGCTGATCTGCGTCCCGGCATGTCTGTTGTAATGAAGAAAAAAGGAAACGAAATATTATGACCCTGAAGCAGAGTTTACATAGTATCTGGAATGTAGCGAAGCGGGAGATACACCGGTTGACATCGAAGCCGATCTATTTCTTCTGTATGCTGATCGCTCCGGTTCTCTGTGTCGTCTTCTTCCTGTCACTGATGCAGGAGGGGCTGCCAACCAATTTGCCGATCGCAGTGGTCGACATGGATGGTTCTGCCACTTCCCGTAACCTGATCCGGCAGCTGGATGCTTTTGAGCAGACAGAGGTTGTTTATAAGACTGCAACATTCGATGATGCACGCCGGGAAATGCAAAAAGGAAATGTATATGGAATTTTCTATATACCGAAAGATTTTGCCGTGGAAGCGACTACGGGAAAACAACCGACGTTGTCTTTTTATACGAACGGAACTTATTTGATCGCTGCTTCCCTGCTTTTCAGGGATATGAAGACAATGTCCGTTCTGGCAGGTGCTTCGGTCGGTTTGCAGACCGGACTGGCGAAAGGATATACGACCGACCAGATCATGGGGCAACTTCAACCTGTGGTTGTAGATACACATGCGCTAGGTAATCCCTGGCTGAACTATTCCGTTTACCTGAATAATACGATTTTGCCGGGTGTGCTCCAGCTGATGATCTTTCTGGTGACGGTTTTCAGTATTGGAACGGAACTGAAATACTCGACAGCCCGTCAATGGTTGCAGACCGGAGGCAACTCGTTTACATTAAGTCTGTTGGGGAAACTTTTGCCGCAAACGGTTATTTTCACGGTAATAGCTTTATTGTGCTGTTCCGCTCTATATGGTTTTAATGCGTTCCCGTTGAATAGCGGATGGATGCCGATGATCGTTGCTTTGTTCCTGCTGGTCATTGCCTCGCAGGCTGTAGGTGTATTTATGATCGGGGCATTGCCGACTTTACGTCTGGGACTGAGTTTTGCCAGTTTGTTCGGTATGATCGCTTTTTCAATTGTCGGCTTTTCCTTTCCGGTTCTGGGTATGGACCCGACATTGCAGGCTTTGAGTACCTTATTTCCCCTTCGTCATTATTTCCTGATCTATGTGGATCAGGCATTGAATGGGAGAGACCTGTTTTATTCATGGACTGAGTATGCCTGGTTGATCGGTTTTCTGATCTTGCCGTTCCTGATCGGAAAACATCTCAAAAATGCATTGCTGTACTTTAAATATATTCCGTAAAACTGAAAGTAATGAAAAGAGAACATCGTTTACGATATATAATCAAAGAAGGCATTCAGGATACCTTTTTTATCTGGAAAGACGAGTTGAAGAACGTCTTCAAAGACTCGGGAGTAATGATCTTTTTCTTCCTGGTTCCATTCGTCTATCCGCTACTGTATGCCTTTATTTACAATAACGAAGTGGTACATAATGCCAAGATGGTAGTGGTGGACCAGTCGGACTCGTATCTGAGCCGCGAATATATCCGTAAGGTGGATGCGACGGCCGATGTGAAGGTGGTTGCCGTATGTGCGGATATGGAAGAAGCAAAGCGGATGCTGGATGAGAAGAAGGCATACGGGATATTGTATTTTCCCAGTGAGTTCAGTAAAAATATACATAAAGGAAAGCAGGCGACCGTTTCGCTTTATTGCGATATGAGTGCTTTGCTGTTTTATAAAGCGTTCCTGTTGGCTACCACCGAAGTCTCACTTGAGATAGGAAAGGAGTTACAGGCACAGAACAATCCGTCGTCGACGATAGAACAGGAGAAGATTACGATCAACCCTATTCCGTATGAATCGGTCGCTTTATTTAATTCGCAGAACGGGTTTGCCAGTTTCCTTGTACCGGCTATCCTGATTCTGGTTATCCAGCAGACACTGATTCTGGGAATTGGTATGTTGGGAGGAACGGCGCGGGAGAAAAATCGTTTTCACAGCCTGGTCCCTATCAGCCGTCATTTTAACGGGACATTACGTATCGTATTCGGAAAATCGCTTACCTATATATTATTATATGTGGTCGTTTGTATCTGGGCATTGGCGGTGGTCCCGAAATTATTCTCATTGCCGCAGGTAGGGGAACCGTGGACTGTCATGCTGTTTGTTTTGCCTTATTTGTTTGCTTCTATCTTTTTATCTATGACATTATCCGGTTTCATGACAAGCCGCGAATCGCCGATGCTGGTATTTGTATTTACCTCGGTGATCCTGTTGTTTATTTCCGGTGTGTCCTGGCCCAAGGAAGCGATTCCTCCGTTCTGGAAAGCAATAGGTTATTTGTTCCCTTCCACGCCAGGAATACAAGGGTTTATCCGTATCAATACGGCAGGAGCCACATTGAATGAAGTAGCTCACGAATACCGTACGCTTTGGGTGCAGGCTGGAGTCTATTTTATTACTTCCTGTATGATTTACAGGTATCAGATCATGCGCAGCCGGAAACTGATAATAAAACAATATCGATACATGAAGATGCAACGAATGATGCATAGATAATCAAAAGTGGTCTTTTTGATGGATTTTAACGAAATAATGTTAGAATCCATCAAATATAGTCTTACTTTTGTACAAATTCTCAATCAAACTTAATTTTTAGTACTATGCAGAACAGACGTAACTTTTTGAAGCAAGCTTCATTGTTGCTTGCAGGAGGTTTAGTTGCACCTCAGTTATTATCTTCTTGTGCCGAAAAATCGAAGAAACATATCGGTTTACAGTTGTATTCTTTAAGAGACCTTGTAAAAGACGAAGGTATTCAGAAGGTTTTGGAAACAGCTTCCAAAATAGGATATACAAATCTGGAAACAGCCGGTTATGACAATGGTAAGATTTATGGTATGGCCCCGGCCGAATTCAAGAAAATGTGTAATGATCTTGGTATGAAGTGTACAAGTGCCCATCTGGGACAAGCTTTTACCAAGGAAAAGGAAGCAGAAGTAATGAGCTGGTGGGATCAGGCGATCGATGCTCATAACGAACTCGGCGTAAAATATATGGTTCAGCCCTGGATGCCGGTCAATGATGAAACGACATTGGATGACCTGAAGATGTATTGCGATTATTTCAATACGGTTGGTTATAAGACTGCAGCTGCCAGTATTGCTTTCGGGTATCACAACCATAACTTCGAATTCCGTAAAATTGGCGATCAGTTGATTTACGACTTCCTGTTGGATAACGTAAGTCCGAATCATGTATTCTTCCAGATGGACGTTTATTGGGTGAAAGAAGGCGGTGCCGACCCTGTTGCTTATCTGAAAGCTCGCCCCAGCCAGTTCAAGACTATCCATATTAAGGATGACAAGGAAATTGGTGCCAGCGGCAAGATTGATTTCAAACCGATTTTCGACCAGATGTATGCTAATAACGTAAAAGACTGGTATGTTGAAGTTGAACAATATACCAATAACGATCCGGTAGCTAGTTGCCAGGAAAGTTTCGACTTCCTGAACAATGCGGATTTTGTGAAATGATTATTTATGTATTTGTCACAAAAAAGGTTGCTTCATACAAGCAACCTTTTTTTGTGACAAATACTTTTTCTCATTACTTTAATTAAACAATAATTGAATATAAGCTGAAATATATTCATTATAGGTTTCTTAATCTCTTTTTTATCTTTATCTTTATGTGCATTATTCTGGTAGTAATAATATTGTTATAATACAGGAAGCGTATGCGATAAGGATTTTTTAGTCCAACACTAATAGTATTGATATTATGGAGAAACATGTGAAAAAAAGTATTTTTATATTCTTTTTATTAATGATTCGATTAAATGTGGTTGGACAGGGTTCAATTATTTCCTCACAGAGTAAAAATGAGTATGGGGTATTTCCGCAAGTTGCACTAACCAATATGATCTCTACAACGAATGATCTAGGTGTTGATATGTATACAGGAGATTTGCATATTGATATCCCTTTATATGAGCTAAAGGTTAAAAATATTAGTATTCCGATAGGCCTTCAATATAATTTGAATAAAGTTAAACCTAATATTCATCCTGGTATAGTTGGTTTAGGATGGACATTGCAGGCAGGAGGGGCTATACATAGGACTGTTAAGGGGCATCCTGATGAATTTGCATTTCTTCCGATTGATGGATATACTATAAGTAATCCGCCTATAAAGCGAGGTTTCATATGGCAAAACTATAAGTTTTATAATGAAAGGGAATCTAAAAATATGCAGGAACTTTATGGGTTTGATGAATGGGGTAAAGGAGAATGGAACCAGGAGAATTTTGTATGGGAATTAGCTGCTTCGAAAATAAATACCAAAAACCTTCTTGGTCGCGGAAGTGAGGATTATTATCCGGATATATTTAGCTTTGATTTTTTAGGATATAATGGAAGCTTTTATTTAAATGAAAATGGTCAGTGGCAAACATTGTCAGATGATGATTTTAAAATCGAGCATACAATTAAAACACTATCGAGTGCAAGAACTCCAATAAATCAACCAAAATCGTATCAGGGAATCAGTTCTTTTTTTGAATTCAAGTTAACTGCTAAAGATGGAACAGTGTTTATCTTTGGTGATAATCCTTCTGCAATTGATTATTCATATGCATATTATGAACCTTTAGTTCGGATTGATGGTGACAGACCTGTTGCTATGACTTGGCATTTATCGAAAGTTATTCTTTATACAGGAGAAACTATCAGTTTTAATTATGTAGTATCTAAGCCTAAAATAGATATAACTTATAACCTTTTATATCAATCTAATTTTATGGAAACATATGCTAGTCAGTATGTCTCTTCAGATCTGTTTATGTCTTGCCTCTTAAAATCAATCAAATATAATTCTTTTGATATAGAATTTACATATGAAAATAGCATACAAAAGAAATATAGTAATACTCTTATTCCGGGAATAAGAGAAAAAAATGTATTTATAGATAAATTTGGTAGTAATCCATTTATTAAAGCTTTCTCCGAGATACAATGGGAGCAATTGTCTAAAGTAAACATTAATAATAGCTTTGAATATGTTTTTCAGTATACTAATACTGAAAATGACAGGTTAAAACTACTAAGTATGAAAAAAAGAGACTTTAGTAACAATTCTGTCGCTAAATATGAGTTTAAATATAACACTGGGAGATTTCCTGACTATTGGGCTTCTTTGGGTGATCATCAGGGCTTTTATAATGGGAAAGATCATCAATACGTATTAAAAGATGGCTTTTTTAAATATTATACAGTAAATTCGAATGATTTTTTAGATGCTAGTGTTGAAGAAAACTTTAGAGCGTCAAGAGAACCAGATAAATCAGGTGCTTATTTTAAATCAGAAATTTTGGAGAAAATAATTTATCCAGTAGGGGGGTATGTAACATTTGATTATGAAACACATCAAGTTAATCGATATATGTCCTTGACGACTCTGAACACTATGATCGAAAACTATCAACCTCAAAATTTGATATATCCGGGAGGAATTAGAGTAAAAAGAATTTCAAATTATTTAGAAGATGGAACATTTCATAATGCAAAAAATTATTATTATGTAAACTCTTTTAATCCTAGAACTAAATCGGGTTCAAACTCAGGTATTATCTCGTCTTTACCAAAGTATGTCCAACGGATAAAAGCTTATAGATCGCTCGTTCCATTAGGAGATAATAATTATGTAAGAGAATTTGACTTATTTTCAACAAATGGTTTTAACAATTATATTTATTGTAAACCTGGATATAATGTTGGATATTCGACAGTCGTTGAATCGCAGGAAGATAATAATGGAAATATAAATGGATATACAGAGTATAAGTTCACGAATTTTAATTCAGATATTTGGGGAGAATCTCATCTAGATGAAATGCCCCTGTCTAGACTTAATGAAACGTTTCACCCAATCTCTTCTGTCAAAGGATTAGGGCTTGCAAATATTCTTAACAATTATATTCCGGTTTCTTCAAAACATTTGGAAAGAGGAAAATTGATTAGTGTAAAGATATATAATAGGGAAGGTTCATTATTAAATGAGAAACTTTTGAAATATAAGAAATTATCAGATCAGTCTATAAAATATATTGATTTTTTTATTTCTCGCTTATTGAGTCCTTTAGAGACAGTGTCTAGTCAAGTAGCTCTTGGAGGTGCATATAAAATATTTACTTATAAGTATCTTCTTAGTGAAGAACAGATGAAAAAATATTTTGATAATAATCCTGTAACTGTTACAAATGTATATGAGTACGATTCTAATAATCAGTTGATTAAAGTGGGAAATAGATTGAATGGAGCGGACGTGTATACCTACCAATATACTTATCCTTATAATTATACAACCTCACCTTTTCCTGAAATGACACTTCAAAATAGACTATCTTCTGTTATAGAATCAATAACTACTTATAATAACAAGGAAATAGATCGGAAAAAAAATAATTATTTTAGAGATATATCAAAGACAAATAATCTTATTTTGCCGGAGAAGATTCAGTCATCTACCTCCGGGATAAATAATTTGCATACAGATATAACATACGATCTTTATGATACTAAAGGTAATATACGTCAGTTAACAACTGCTGATGGAATGAAAACGGTTTATCTTTGGTCATATAATAATCAATATCAAATAGCCGAAATTAAAAATGCGACTTTCAATGAAGTAGAATCAGCCATAAAGACCATTTTTTCTGTAACTAGCGCTGATGCACTTTCTGTATTATCTATACCGAATGAGACGAAATTGAGGGATGGTAGTTTGCAGAAAGCACTTCCTAAAGCTATAGTTATGACTTATACTTACAAGCCTTTTATGGGGATGGCTTCTCAAACTGATCCGTCAGGTCTTACAACTTACTACGCTTACGATGATTTTGGTCAATTGAAAGAAACATATATTTTGGATAATAATATCAAGAGAATTGTTAAAACGTATAATTATAATTATCAAAAAAAGTAATATGTCAGCTTTTTTGTTTTATATGTGGCAAATGAATGAAATATATATGATGTTTGTAATCAGCCCTATAGGACTCTACTTTAATCTACATAAACTCCTGGGTCAATTTAGATTGGAACGAGTAGATGGAACTGTTGTTAAGCTGATTACTGAAATATCCAAGGTAGAGGTCATTTCAAGGAATATAATTTGCAGTTAATAAACTCATCATTGCTAAAGCTTTATTTTAACATAATTATCTACATGTTTGTTCTTGTTGAATATCCTATTTTAATTTAATTCAATTATTTTATTTTCTTCATTTGTTTGTATAAACAATAAATTATCTTTTACGCTGAAATCCTCTATAAGGTCTGTCAATTCGGCTCTTACAACTTCTCCTTTGTTGTTTATTACTCTTACAAAAGCCTCTTCCAATACAAGTAATCTTTCATCGTTTATTACATATAACCCAACCAAAGGTGTTGTGATTTCAATTGACGATCTT
>NZ_QUHH01000003.1:96700-98517 GCF_003479515.1 Parabacteroides sp. AF14-59
ATATAAATAACAAGATTGATATTGCATATATTTATTTCATAATAATTATCCTATTTGGTAGTTTAATAAATATTATTTAGCCTTTCCTCTGTTTAGTGAGCTATATCTATATGATATATAAATATTTATAAGCTGTTTGCTATTTGATTTAGCGTCATTTGTAAACCAAGAACTTATTGATTTAGGAGATATTAAATTCCGATCCTTATTTGAATCTCTTAAATTAGCTAAATATCCAAATTCTGTGCAACGATCTGTTTTCCTAGATTTCTTGACGTTGGTCCCATAACCCAGAAAAATAATTATATTGTTGAATATTTTGCTTTAATTTAATTCAATTATTCTATTTTCTTCACTTGTTTGTATAAACAATAAATTATCTTTAATGCTGAAATCCTCAATAAGGTCTATCAATTCACTTTTTACAACTTCTCCTTTGTTATTTATTACTCTTACAAAAGCCTCTTCTAATATAAGTAATCTTTCGTCGTTTATTACATATAACCCAACCAAAGGTGTTGTGATTTCAATTGACGATCTTATTTCTAAAAAATCGTCAATTAAATAATTTTTTTTTCCTATATCTAGGACTATCAGATCATTCCAATACATAATATTTAAATTATCTTCACTTTCATCACTGCTAAAAGATAAAGAAAATAATTTCTCTTGTGTCAATGAATGATAGCATATATAACAGTAGTAATTTTCTCCAAATGTTTCCTCAAGAGATAAACTTCTATTTGCTCCTTGGTTGTTTAAAAAGGTTGTAGTCTCTCTTGAAGATAGAAAACTAAACACTTTTAAATATCTATTTTTAATGACTTGTCTCATATTATTTTCCACCTATTAATTTAATTGTAATTAATTTATTCCCTTCCCAAATGCTTTCAACTTTGAGCCCTCCTCTTGGTCCCATTAATACGGACTCTCTTAAATAACGTCCATTGGATTGCAGTATTCCTTGAGTTCCGCTATATACCCTTTCTAAATGAGTATTTAATAAAGATCTTCCTGCCAGATTGTCAAAAATGCCGATACTTTCAAGCTGTCTTAACATTCCTGTCGAACGTTTTATGTTATGAGTTGCTCCCGTAGCTTTGCCGAATATGTAGTCTAACTTTGTTCCTATATAAGGTTCCCCTTTAGAAATATTATTAATGGTTTTGAATCCTCTTAATCCACTACCCAAATTCGTTAAATCATTTGCCAACGTAGTGGCCGTTAAAGCCATGTTTATGGCAGAAAGTCCTACATTGAGAAATTGATCGAAACTGACAATCCATTGGGGATCATATCCTTGTGTCGCATTTCTCATCGCAGCACTAATATGATCAATTCCAATACCTTGAATACCTTTAGTAGTTACTCCATTCAAAGGGGCGCTATCCCACCAATTTCCGTATTGATCCCCATATCTGAAATCACCTTGTTCATTCGTTGCAAAAACAGTTTTACCCAAGTATGTCTCATCAGCTTTTGTTGTCGTTTCTGAAGTAGCATTTTTATCCCAATAGATCCGTTTGTCTTTATCCTGTATCCAGTCAATAGCCATCCCTGAAGGATCTACCGCATTCAGCGGATTATTTGCACAATAAGCATACGGACTGATCGAATAATACATTTCTGCCATTGGATCCATTGTTGTAAAACGACAGGTTGCAGGATCATAGTACCTCGCCCCATAATCATACAAATTCAGACCTTGTTTCATGTCCAGCTCCTTACCAGTATATTTATATGACTGCAAGTCGGCTGCACGTTGGTCGCCATTCGCCATTCCGAATGGGTAGTAGTTTACGGCCTGGGAACTCATC
>NZ_QUHH01000003.1:98527-207613 GCF_003479515.1 Parabacteroides sp. AF14-59
ATAATTTTCTCCAAAAGTTTCCTCAAGAGATAAATTTTTATTCACTCCTTGGTTGTCTAAAAAGGTTAGAGCTTCTCTTAGAGATAAAAAGCTAAACCCTTTTAAATATTTATTTCGAATGACTTGTCTCATATTTTATGAAAGAAGACAATAGATTAATTATCTTCAGAGCACTTATCGTTAAACCTTTTAAGTTCATCTAACACCTCATCTCCTAATTTCCAATACTCCTTAAAGATTATGTATTCCTGACGTTTTCGACAAATAGCAACTAACCAATCAACTTCTTTTGTATGTAAATATTTAGATTTATATAAATATTGTGGCATTTCTTTTTTTTCTATAGAAGGTTTGTTCTTATCATATAATAAGACCGGATAGCCATCTATATAATATAAACTTGCAGGAAGAGAACAATTATCACACTCAATACATCCCATACTATAATAAAATAAATATAGATCCAATGCTGGAAAAATATATTTAGTTGGTTCTTTTCCTAATGGAGGAGGGGGAGGTGGTGTGTCTTTAGAAATTAAATATTCTTCTTTATATATTACAATATTCATAAGATTTATACTGTCATTCATCATCCATTTGATCATTTCAACCCCGTTTTCTTCAATGAATTTTGAAGATATTTTTTTTAGTGTGTCTTCATTCTCAACTTTTATTTGCGAATCACAAGACAATACAAAAGATAAAATAGTCAATATATTCAAGCTATATAATATTACTTTATTCATATTCTATAATCATTTTCAGACCATCGTTTTTTTCTATTTATTCAGTTTAGGTAAGGTCAAAATACAAACTTGCCAACTAATCATAAGTTATCTCATGGCTAAAAGCAAATTTGAGAGAACCATCTTTATTAAAGATAAATAGGTAGATTTGTCCAATATTCTGGATAGTCATTTTCTTATAATCAAACTTATTAGATTGTTGTTTATAAAGGAGGAGATCAGCCCTAAGCATATAATCTTCTATTTTTGAAAAAAACAATACATTTTTCGGCATTGTTGTTTTTCTACAAAACAGAGATGCTAAATATGGAGAATAATAAGCGTCCATCCAAACAAACTTCTTATTCGCACGATATTGATTTAATATTTCCTTTTCAGTAGGATAATCTGCAATATCCTGCGAAAACCAAAATCTATCTAAATCTACAATTGAGTCTGATACTACTATTGTTTTTTCTTGATTTACAGGTTCTTGAATAATATAATTATATGCATCTAAATACCTTGTAGAGTCCTGAGAGCAATTTGTCTGTGCCATACTTATAACATAAAACAGAGTAAATAAAACTATTATTATAATATTTTTCATAGCTGAAATTTCATATATTGTTGTCCTGTACGTACTAAATTGGGAGGTAAACCAAATGTGATAGTTGCCTTGGATCCGTTGCCGTAAAATGACAGGTTACAGTATCATAATACCTTGCCCCATAATCATACAAATTAATACCTTGTTTCATGTCCAGTTCCTTACCAGTATATTTATATGACTGCAAGTCGGCTGCACGCTGGTCGCCATTCGCCATTCCGAATGGGTAGTAGTTTACGGCCTGGGAACTCATCGGTTCAGAAACAACCAAACGGTTACTACCCAGATGATCCTTTACATAAAAATGATAGACTCCGCCTTCGATATAACCATATTCGGTACGGATTCGTTTCAACGTATTGTTGACATATTCGTAATCACCTATATAATCTGTAGTTTCGATTGAACTCAAAGAAGAGACCGTCACTCCCGACCCGATGATCGGACTTGACGAATAATTAGGATTCCAGCTATGCTTCACACGCAACTTTTGACCATCACTACTATAGAGGTATTCATTGCGAGCTTCACCTACTGGACTTTTGATATCTATACGACTTGGTAAATTTAATGAATTATATTGAATCTCCGAAATTCCACGGTTTAAATCTTTTGTCATGCAGCCATTTGCATTATAGATATATTCCACGGATTGATTACTGTAATTTTTAAAATCATGCGAAAAATTATAGGCTATATTTCCTGCAGCATCATTAATGCTTACAATATGATTTCCATCATAACTGAAAGTCAGGTTATCCACGATTCCGAACACTCCTGTTGAGATTAGTCCGTTACGCTTTACCGTCAAAGGATTTCCGTTTTTATCATAACTATAAGATGATGTATAATCACCGGGGCCGGAGGTGTAAGCTCCACTGGTCACACGGGATAAACCATCATAAGCATATTCATATATGCGGGTACCAGTTCCCAAGGCAATAGATTGTGTTTGGACATTACTACCGTATGTATAGGTCAGTACTTCCCCCATTTGACTACACCAATTTCTTATCAGACGATTACGGACATCATAGTTATAGGCTGCTTTCAACATATCGAAACCTCCTAGTTTTTCACTTAGAAGGCGTCCCAAATCATCATAAATTTTTTCCGATAACATTCGCGAACTACCTCCATTTAATGTATGCGAAGTGTTTTTTAGACGCCGGGCCTGATCGTAGGTATAGGCATATTCCTCCGTTTGGGTCTTTCCTGAGACTGTTTGTATATGGCACCGTTTTTCAACGTTATTATCGAAAGCGTATGATAGAAATTCTTTATCGATTCCAGCCAGATGGTTGGTCGATCTGTTCAGTATCAGGCGGCTGCGGGAGTCATAATAATTGACTGAATAATACAAAGTACTGTTATTTCCCAGTTCCGATGTGATTTGTCCGGTTAGAAGTCCTTTCGGTGTTGATAAATATGTGGTGGCATATCCGCTACGGGATTCAAATGTCAGTGAGGAAGGTACATTGTTTTTTCCAATAAATTCATAAGAGTCATAATAGTTGACATTTTGAATGATTGCATTCGTTAGACCAATGCCTCCTTCCAGATTATAACCTTTGTAAGTTCCTGTTCCATTAGTAGCCCAGACTGCATTGATCACTTTCCCATTTAGAGGATTGCTACTATAACTGAACGAGTTTTTGCAAATGCCATTGATGGCGATACGTCCGAATCTATCCGGAATGTTAAAACTCCATTCGCTACGTAAACGTTGTTCCCCGTCTTGACTAAAGATTAGTCGGTCTGCATTATCATACACATAATACGTCCAATCTGCACCGGGCAATTTTTTGGCGATACACCGATTGCGGTTGTCGTATTTGTATAAATAAGCATATTTTTGTAAAGTTACATTGGATTCGTTCCATGTAGTATTGCTGGTAAAAACATCGGAAGCTAAAGGTGATAAAACTACTCTCAGATTACCATAGTCATCGTATATATAATATGTATCGAAATTAGTCGAACCATTGACCTGTCTTGTTAATAAGATGCGGTCTTGTTTGTCTTTGAATTCGTAACTGATATTATTATCTTCATCCTGATATTTAGTAACAAATAAAGTGTTATTGGCATAAGTTCCTGAACGTGTAATACTGATTGTTGTGCCGCTGCTCGAGGAAGAAAACAAAGCACACGGATAGCTACTGTTATTGGTCAGGTATGTAGTATGGATCGCCCTGTTGTTGGCGTACCAGTTGTTTCCGGGTCCGAACTCTTTCATTGTCCGGTTTAACGGTGATGCTTCATAAATAATTTGTGAGTAAGGTTTGCTGTCGTTGGCATTAAAACCTGGCGCGTTACTGCGAAGTGTAGAGGGAGTAGCGTAATTGCTGTTATTGGCGTTTACAGCTACCGGAAGCCAAACTTTATCTTTACGGCCATAGCTGTCATAATCAGTTAATACTATCAAATCCTGGGAATTACCTCCGGCTTTCGCTTGCACAGTCTCTAGAAGTCGTCCTAATCCATCATAATAATCAACTTGTTCTACGAATGATGTTCCGCTTTCAGTCGTCATGGTACGTGTCCTGATATAATTTTGGCTGCTGATCTGAGCTTGTGAGTATTGCATAAAAACGGTGGATAACAAGCTAAACAGGATTATTATTCGACTTTTCATAGCTGTTTTATTTTTTAGTGATAATACGACTCATTTCTTCTTCTCCGACCATAATTCTCAATACGTAGTTGCCGGTTGTCAGATTACGGCAATCGATTAAATCCGTATAATAACCGGATTGCTGATGTCGGGTGGGGGATAAATAGAGTAATCTGCCTCCCATATCGTAGAGTGAAATTTTTACCTTAGCCTCTTTCTCTGTTTTATATTCCAGATTCAGATTTGTTTCGACGGGAGTAGGATAGACATTGCAACCCCATCTGTCTCCTTTGATTGAGTAATCGGCAAAGCCGGGGGTAATGGAGGATGGGGGAACTGTTCCTTTTTCAGAGGAACGATTCAATACTTGCTGGTTGTTTATATCATCTTCCAAATATTGATGTTGTTCGGGAGGATAGAAAAAAGATGTTCTAAATACTTCCTGCGTACCGTCGCTTGTGTTATTTTCCGTGTGGAGTGTTTCCAACACTGGATAACGATAACCTTCAGCGAACCAATTATAGGATGTTTGAGTCATATTCATTGATGAGGTATCGCGAATGTTTTGGATGGTTTTCATGCGTAATACGTTATATAGTGTATCCCCTGAAGGCAAAATGATTTGTCCTCTAGCATCCGATTCTATGCGGATGTCTCCGAATGATTTTAAAGGTAATTCCTTTGAATAAAGTCCTGTCGTTTCAAATATCATACTATCACAATCGTTTAACTTGAACGGATAATTGATTTGTAACAACGGGTTTTGATAATGTATTTCTGTTACCGGATTTTCAAATCCTAGTAAAGTAATTCCTTCATAGCGGACGCGATAATAGTAAACGGTGTAATTTTCGATGCCAATGACCAACTCTTCCGGCAATACATCTTCTTTTAAAAATGTATCCGTTCCCATTATATAAATACTGTCTGCAATTAGTTTTGGAGAGGTATAATTCTGGATGAATTTTGTATCGCTATCTTTCAATCGACTCAAGTCCCATGTCACATTTTCTCCTGATTCTCCAGGTTCAATGTAATTAATTTGTTTTTTTATTACTTTGTCTCCACTACGGGGGCGGTTTGTAGACCAGTCTATTTGCCCAGATAGATAAACGGGAGGAAGATATAAAGTCAACAATAGAACTAATATTTTAAAAGAGAGATCGTTTTTTTTCATAAGATTCAAAATATTAGGTAAACGATAAATATGGATTTGTCTCTTGTGTCTTAATAATTTGTTTGCTAAGATATCCTAGATATGATAACAAATATCTTTGTTTACAAAATTAATCAAAATATTAAAATTAATCATCATAAAATTTGAATTTAATATATGGAAAAATATTCTCTTGAGTTATATATCTGTTGAAAGATAGATTTAGTTGTTGTTGGATGTAAAAAAGTATATAAAGATATGTTCTAAAACAAATATGTTTCAATGATATTTTTTTACTAAAAATATTTTTATATTTGTAATTTTGGTATTGTTGAGGATTCTACTTGCTGTTATAGTAGGTTAGAGATGTGATTTTACATTTGATTATGTGTTTTCCTTAATAATAAAATGAAACGAACCATGAAGACAAAATTTATTTATCTACTGATTATGATCTTCTGTAATTTCAATATAATGAGATCAGAAGATTTGTCTCTTCCATCCATTCCTCCTTCTCCGGATGCTGCAGCTCTTGGTAAATATGGACAATATCCAGTGTCTTTGTATAACGGATTAGTTCAAATTGATATTCCGGTTTATACAATTCAGTTGCCCTTGACCAGTGTGCCGATAACAATTTCTTATCATGCTTCTGGTATAAAAGTGAATGATATTTCTACTACGGTCGGTTTGGGATGGGTATTGAATGCCGGAGGAGTTATAACGCGTTCAGTAAAAGGTGCTCCTGATAAAAATTTTGGTGCTTCTGGAACAATTCATAACAAACAATGGTTTGTAAATCTTTCTGAGGACGTCAGGCTTAATCATTTAGATAATATTTATAGTCAGGGTCTTACTGGAACTTATGACTCTGAATCTGATATTTATTATTATAATGTAGCAGGC
Organism: Parabacteroides sp. AF14-59; assembly: GCF_003479515.1. NCBI lineage: Bacteria > Pseudomonadati > Bacteroidota > Bacteroidia > Bacteroidales > Tannerellaceae > Parabacteroides > Parabacteroides sp. AF14-59. The sequence goes on from NZ_QUHH01000003.1 coordinate 104,542, forward strand.
ATGTCTGGAAGTTTTAGATTTGATATAAATAACAACCTGATCCAAATACCTTTAACTAATAATAATATTAGATACGATTCGGGCAGAGATGTGTTTCAAATTACAGGAAGTGATGGAACAATTTATGGATTTGAGAGTAAGGAATTTAGTAGTATTCAAGCAACAGAAAATAAGTATACATCCAGTTGGTATTTGACTTGGATAAAAACAATAGATAATCGGGAGATTGATTTTGAATATATGACGGATAATACTCTTTATATCGATCGTTATGTGAACTATGTATTGGAGGTTCCGCAAAATACCCCGAACTTAAGTAATTTAAAATGTGCTACCCAATATTCACGAGTCGATAATACGTTATTGGTTAAATCAATTAAATTTCCAGATGGAACTATTATCTTTAACTACAGTGGAGACAGAGCTGACCGTAGAAAATACAGATTGACTGGCATTGATATTAAAAATAATAGTCAATTGGTAAAGGCTTATTCATTGGAACATGGGTATTTCTCTCCTTCAACTGTTTTAAGTTTTAGTCAGGTACAACCTGCTACAAACTATAATGCTAGTTATAATTACAGATTGAAATTGAATAAAGTTAAACTTCTGAATAATCAGCGTAGTGTAGTGGGGATATATGATTTAGATTATAATTCAAGTGTGTTATTACCCACATATTTCGATGCATTATCAATAACACCTTATGTCACAGGTGATAAACAAAGGTATTTCGGGCAGGATTATTGGGGATATTATAATGGTGTTACTACCAATAAGAATTATTTTACATATGCAAGAAAGCAATCCTATAATTTGAAGGAAGTACAGGCTGACAGATCAGTGAATCCAACTTATGCTCAGGCATGTATTCTAAAGAAAATAACATATCCGACAGGAGGATATACTGAATTTAAGTATGAAGGTAATAAATATTCTTCGGGAAATGCAGCAGGAGGACTTCGGATACAGAGTCTGACTTCTTATTCTCTATCGGATGCATCTCCGGAAGTGCATAGTTATCAATATGAACAAGGAATGAATAATATGACGGGATGGTCACAAATTCAAGGCGCATTATATACACAAGGTAAAAGCGTATCAAGTACTATTTATGGTACGGAAATGTTATTATACGATTATTATATGTCTGAGCCGAATGTACCATTGTCACATAGTGGTGGAGCTTCTGTATATTATGGGAAGGTAATAGAGTTTGAAGGAACGCCGCAGGCAAGTAATGGTAAAACAGAGTATTATTATCTTTATTCATCAAATGATGTTGAATACATCAATCAATCTCCGTGCATAATTCCTGGTGTTTATTCGGGTGGATATCAGTTTATCCCTAAATTTGACTATATGTTTATTGATAGGGGATGGACAAGAGGAAGAATATCACGTAAGGACATTTATACCAAAATAGGGAGTTCATTCTCTTTAGCAAAACGAATAAATTATACCTATACGACATATAAAAAACAAAGTGGTGTAGTTGGTTTTAAATCATATCCAAACTTTATTCCTGCTAATCATAATTTACCATCTCCTTATAATAATTCAAAAGTATCTACAAATGAATTGTTTCAGTATTCTGATATTACAGCGGAAACCGGATTGGTTAAACTGACCAAAGTAGAAGATATAAGTTATTTTGGTGGGCAATCTGTAATTCAGACTACAACTTATGCCTATGACCGGTTGGATAACCAGTATGAAATAACCTCTCTTCAACAAACCAGGAGTGATGGTTCTGTGTTGAAAAAGAATTTTAAATACCCTAAAGATATAAATACAACTATTTATAAGAGTATGGTGGAAAAGAACATGCTTTCTCCTGTCATTGTTACAACAACTTATATAAATAACGAGTTTCTACAGGAAACTCAAACAACTTATTCTTTTTGGGTAAATTCGTTTATTGCGCCTTCAGGTATTACAGAACAGCAGGGGACTGGTTCCAAAGAAACGAGGATTACTTATCATAATTATGATTCAAAAGGAAATGTATTATATGTATCTAAAGATAATTCCAAGAAGGTTGTATACTTGTGGGGATATAATTATCAGTATATCGTCGGAAAAATAGAAAATGCAACTTATGATCAGGTGGTGCAAGCGATTTCCGGAGGGGTAAACACTATCAATTCTATAGCTTCATCGGCCAATCCAAATATATCACCGATTGATGCTTTAAGAAGTTCACTACCAGGTACAATGGTAACTACGTATGTTTATAAGCCGTTGGTAGGTGTAATTTCTATAACAGATCCTCAGGGAATAAAAATAAATTATGAATACGATAATTATGGACGATTAGTGAATAGCAAGGATTATGGAGGTCGTATAATTCAAATGTATGATTATAATTATATGAATAAATAAACATGTTGATTTTAGTTAAGGATATATGATTAAATTTAGAGGTACGTCAAAATCCAATTAGACGTACCTCTTTACAAAAAATTAGATTCATTTTTAATATGCAGAAATAAAAAATGAGTTATTGGTATGGATAGTATCTTGCGTAAATCACTTCTTCTAGGTATGACACTTCACAATTTTCCCAAAATCCTTTGCCAGGCTTGCCATATCCGGATACAACAGGTCTGCCCCCGCATCCAGCAATACTTTATCCGGCAACGGTCCTGTATTGACTGCAATCGTAAAAATACCGGCAGCGACACCGGCTTCTACCCCCATCGGGGCATTCTCTACGACAAATGCCTCATTAGCCCTTACTCCGGCTTTCTGCAGCCCCATCAGGTAAGGTTCGGGATGAGGCTTTCCGTATTTTACATCAAAGGCCGTTACCATCTTCTCGCGTGTGAAATATCCCGGATAAGTATGTTCCAGCTTATTGATAAGACTATGTTGTCCGGAACCGGTAACGACTAACGTCTGTAAGCCCGCGTTTTTAACTGCAGCCAGGACATCTGCTGCCCCGGTCATCGCTTTCCCGTCATTGTACCGGTTGAAAAACGTTGCTTTCTCTTCGTATATTTCTTTCTTTTCTTTCTCGGTCGCATCACGCTGGAAAGTACGTTGGTATAGTTCGTTGATAGTACTGTCTCCCGTACGTCCTTCATACATGTAAAAGTCTTCTTCTATAGCCTGCAGGTGATGGTTCATGGCTGTTTCATGCCAGGCACGGGCATGAAAACGCATAGAGTCGTATAAGACACCATCCATATCGAAAAGTACAGCTTTGGGAGAGAGGAAATTCTGCTTAGTTCTTAGCAGATAACGGTTGATAGCTTCTTGTATCATTTTATTTATATCCTTTATATAGCCATACAAAGGTATTTATTTTTTCACACCTTTGCAACTAATCGTCGAAGATGGCGTCTTATGTAAAAAAGAGATTATGAGAGAAGGAAAAGAGAATGAACAGGCGTTTCTGACCTTGATACAAGAAAACAGGAGGCTTATCTATAAGGTCTGTTATCTTTATGCCATAGATGAAGAACATTTGAAAGACCTGCATCAGGAAGTTCTGATAAATCTGTGGCAGGGATTTAAAAGTTTCAAGGGAGAAGCGAAGATTTCATCGTGGATTTATCGGGTGGCTCTGAACACTTGTATTTCGTTTTATCGCAAGCATAGCAAAATAACCGGAACTATGCCGTTGGAGAGCCTGTTTGAACTCACCTCCGACGATGAAGAGAAGCCTGCACATCTACGTGAAATGTATCAACTCATCGGTCGGCTGAACCGGTTGGAAAAAGCCATAATCCTGTTATGGCTAGACGAAAAGTCGTATGGGGAGATTGCCGAAATCACCGGATTGTCGCGCAACAATATTGCGACTAAGCTGAAGCGGATTAAAGAGAAATTAAATGTATTGGCAAATCAATAAAAGAGGAAAGAATTATGGAACTGGAAGAATTGAAAAAAGGGTGGAAAGAGATGGATAAACATATTGATTACCTGCAAGATAATAATGAGATTACACAGAAAGTGATAAAAGAACGTATTGTTTCCGTTCAGGAACGTCTGGCACGCAGATTTAGATTGATGACAGCTTTATGTCTGATGGCTCCGAGTTTTTTTAGTATTGATAATTTGGGGCTCGGTGATATTGGGACATGGACAAAAGGTGGCTTTTACGTCTTCTTTATCGTGATGGCTATTCATAAAGGTTTTTTGTGGATGCGCCTGTCAAGGCTGAATTTTATGCAAATGACGGGTAAAGAGGCTTTAATTTCTACCTATAAGTTGGAAAAAATCCAAAAGATGGGTATGCTGATCGGTTTTCCCTTTGCCTTTATTATTATAGCCTTTTTTATGCTGGATCTTTATCATATGCATGAAATGTATGCCTTATATGGTGCTTGCTGCGGATCAATCGTGGGTATTTTTTGTGGTTTACGGATACGAAGCCGGATTAAAAAGGAGTTTCAACAGCTTCGTAGCACATTGGATGATGAATTGAATTGATAGTTCTTTTATTTACAAAGACTGGAAAAGGCAAACTTGAAATACAAACGGTTTTATCTTTTTTATTTTTAAATATCTTCGTAAAGTTGTACTTATTTTCTATCTTTGATAGCACTAGAGGTGTGTCGGATATAGTTTTGTTTTTCCGGGAATTCGGCTTTCTGTTATTAACCTTTAAATACTGAAGGATATGAAGAAGAGTTTACTATTGTTATCGATGATGCTGTTTGCTTTCTGTTTTCAGAGCAAAGCTCAGGACTGGACGGATCTGCAGCATGAAGTTTCTTTGAGTTACGGTGGTCTGCCGGTAGTCGACTTGTTACATCATTATGAGAATTATTTCGACCCATCGACTGAATCGGTCAATTTGTATGATGATAAAGGCAAGTTCGGAGCACTGAATATCAGCTATATCTTTTATCCGGATGAGGATTGGGGGATTGGATTGGTATATTCTTATACAAATAGTGACAAGCGTATTATTGCGAATGAAAAGATTGTCGGAGACTTCGTAAGTTCTTTCCACTCCATCTGTCCTTCTTTTAAGTATAATTGGTATAACTACAACTTTGTCACGTTATATTCACGTTTGAATGCAGGTGTCGCTATTGCTACGGCCAAAGCCTCTTTTATCAACGAAGAGAATCGTCCGGATGAAGAAACAAAGGTGAAAGCATTCTTCATGTATCAGGTTTCCCCGATCGGTATTGAACTGGGACGGCAGATAGCTGGATTTGTCGAAGTCGGTTTCGGTCATATGGGTACTGCGATGGCTGGAATACGGTATAGAATGTAATGTTAAGTAAACGATGGATAAAAAGAAAAGGTGAATCGAACTTCAATTCACCTTTTCTTGTATGTATCTTTTTATAGCTTACAGCTTTTTGCGAATCTCTTCGCTCTCTTTTTCATATCCCGGCTTGTTCAGCAACGCGAACATGTTCTTTTTGTAAGCTTCAACGCCCGGCTGGTCGAATGGGTTGACTCCCAGCATATAACCGCTGATGCCACAACCTTTTTCGAAGAAATAGAACAACTGGCCGATATAATACGCATTTACTTCCGGCATAGTGATCTTGATGTTAGGAACACCACCGTCGACATGTGCCAGCTGAGTACCCAGTTCTGCCATTTTATTTACTTCGTCCACTTGTTTTCCGGCAAGGAAGTTCAATCCGTCCAGATTTGCTTCGTCAGTCGGAACTTCTACCTTATGAGAAGGAGTTTCAACAGAGATAACAGTTTCGAAGATCGTACGTTCGCCATCCTGTATCCACTGCCCCATAGAGTGCAGGTCGGTTGTCAGGTCGACAGAAGCAGGGAAAATACCTTTACCGTCTTTACCTTCGCTTTCGCCGTATAACTGTTTCCACCATTCAGCGATGTAATGCAATTTCGGATGGAAGTTTGCCAGGATTTCGATCTTCTTACCACTCTTATATAATTCGTTACGTGTAGCAGCGTAGATTGCAGAAATATTTTCATTGAAAGGAACGTTCATTCCAGTCGCTTTTTCCATAGATACAGCACCGGCAACCAGGTCACGGATACTGATACCAGCAACAGCGATGGGCAACAAACCGACCGGAGTCAGTACAGAGAAACGTCCGCCCACATTATCAGGGATAATGAATGTCTTATAACCTTCCTGATCTGCTAAAGTACGCAGGGCACCTCTTTTAGCATCAGTAATAGCAACGATACGATGTTTAGCTTCTTCTTTACCGACAGCATCTTCCAGTTGTTTTTTCAACATGCGGAATGCAAGAGCAGGTTCTGTTGTCGTACCAGATTTGGAGATGTTGATCAGACCGAACTGTTTTCCCTTCAGGATCTCACACAGTTCATACAGGTAATCTTCACCAATATTTTGTCCGGCATACAGGATAACCGGGTTCTTACGATCAGATTGCAACCAATCGAAGCTATTGTTCAATGCTTCAACAACTGCCTTTGTTCCGAGGTAACTTCCGCCGATACCGATAGCAACAACAACTTCACATTTTGAACGAAGCACATTGGCTGTGTTCTCGATGTCTGTCAATTCTGCATCCGTGATAGAAGAGGGGAGGTTTAACCAGCCTAAAAAGTCGTTACCGGCTCCGCTCCCATTATGTAAAGTGGCAATACATTCGTTTGCCTTAGCTTCCTGTGCATAGATCTGTTCTTTTGTAACAGTGCCCAGTGCTTTGTCGATGTTAATACTGATGTTTTTCATACCTATTTAAATGTTTCTGTCAACTGCCGTATAACGGTAGTCGGCGATTTTCTTTCATATAAAATATCGTATAAGGCATCCAGGATCGGCATGTTTACCTTATATTTTTCATTTATTTCATGAATACACTTGGTTCCGTAATATCCCTCGGCGATCATTTCCATTTCCAGTTGGGCGATCTTCACTGAATATCCCTTTCCGATCATGGTGCCGAATGTACGGTTACGGCTGAAACGGGAATAAGCTGTTACCAACAGGTCTCCCAGATAAACAGAATCGGTCACGTCGCGTTCCAGGCTGTGCACGGAATTCAGGAAATTGCGCATTTCTTCGATCGCATTGCAAATAAATACAGCCAGGAAATTATCGCCATATTTCATTCCGTGACAAATACCGGCAACGATTGCATATACATTCTTTAGAACAGAAGCATATTCTATTCCTCTAACATCTTTGCAGCAATAGTTGTTTAAGTACGGATTCTGAAATACGTGTGCGACAGCCCGGGCATTCTCTATATTGGAGCAGGCCAATGTGATGTAGGAAAGCCGTTCGAGTGCGATTTCTTCCGCATGACACGGACCGCCTATTACAGCAATATTTTCCGTCGGAACATTGTAATATTCCGTGAAATAATCTGCAATCAACATATTCTCGTCCGGGACGATTCCCTTGATGGCAGAGATGATGAATTTGTCATTCAACGGAGTGGTGACTTTCATCAGATGCTGTTTCAGGAAAGGAGAAGGGGTTGCAAAGATCAGTGTATCGGAATCTTTAACAACTTCGTTTATATCTGTATAAAAGTTTATTTTATCTGTATCGAACTTTACAGCCGACAAATAACTGGGGTTATGTCCGGTTTTTATAAAGTCGTCAACCTGGTCCTGCCGACGCATATACCAGTTAATACTATCCTGTGTAGAAAGAACAATCTTGGCTAAGGCGGTAGCCCAGCTACCACCTCCCATTATTGCAATTTTACCGGGTAATTTCATGGCATTCCCTTTTATTTGGCCGCATTAGCAATCCAGGCTTCAACTTCTTCAGCCGCAGGATTTTGCAGTTCCAGCTTATACTTCTTGTTCATTTCACAAAGCTCCTGACGTAACTTGTTAGGATTTAACTCTTTCAGAGTGTCAACAGTTACGTATCCGGCTTTTTGTAATGCCGGAACCCAAGCTTCATCGATTCCTAATGCTACATATTTATCAGCAGCGTCTTTCTTAATTGTTTTTTCCGGACGCATCTGTGGGAAGAATAAAACTTCCTGGATCGTTGTCTGGCCTGTCATTAACATAACCAAGCGGTCGATACCGATACCGATACCGGATGTAGGCGGCATACCGAATTGCAATGCACGTAAAAAGTCCTGGTCGATGAACATCGCTTCATCGTCGCCTTTTTCACTTAATTGCAATTGGTCTTTGAAGCGTTCTTCCTGGTCGATCGGGTCGTTCAGCTCGCTATAAGCATTCGCCAATTCTTTACCGTTCACCATCAATTCGAAACGTTCGGTCAATCCCGGTTTGCTGCGGTGCATTTTGGTAAGCGGGCTCATTTCAACCGGATAGTCGATAATGAAAGTCGGCTGGATGAATGTGCCTTCGCAGAATTCTCCGAAGATTTCATCAATCAGCTTACCTTTACCCATCGTATCGTCAATCTCCATCTTCAACTCTTTACAAATTGAACGGATTTCATCTTCGCTTTTGCCGTTCAGGTCATAACCTGTCTTTTCCTGGATTGCTTCCAGAATAGGCAAACGGCGGAAAGGTGCTTTAAAGCTGATGGTCTTGCCGTCGACTACAGTTTCGCATGTTCCGTTGACTGCCATACAGATTTTTTCCAGCAATTGTTCCGTGAAGCTCATCATCCAGTTATAATCCTTGTACTGGACATACAGTTCCACGCAGGTAAACTCCGGATTATGTGTCCGGTCCATACCTTCGTTACGGAAGTTCTTACCTATTTCATAAACACCTTCGAAACCGCCGACGATCAGTCTTTTCAGATACAGTTCGGTAGCGATACGCAGATAGAGGTCGATATCTAATGAGTTATGATGTGTGATAAACGGACGCGCACTTGCTCCACCGGCGATAGATTGCAGGATCGGAGTTTCTACTTCCGTATATCCGGCTTCGTCGAGTACGGCGCGCATCGTTTTGATCACTTTTGCTCGTTTCAGGAAAATATCTTTTACACCATCGTTTACGATCAGGTCGACATAACGCTGACGGTAACGTAGTTCAGGATCGTTGAATCCGTCATAAGCTACACCGTCTTTGTACTTAACGACCGGCAGAGGTCTGAGTGATTTGGACAAGACTGTTATCTCTTGTGCATGTACGGAGATTTCACCCATCTGTGTACGGAATACAAAGCCTTTGATTCCGACAATATCTCCGATGTCGAGCAACTTTTTGAAAACGACGTTGTATAAATCTTTGTTTTCGTCCGGACAAATATCATCGCGGGAGATATAAACCTGTATTCTGCCTTCAGAATCCTGCAACTCCATGAAAGAAGCCTTTCCCATGATACGGCGGCTCATGATACGTCCGGCAATATTTACGGGACGAGGTTCTGCATCGTCTTTAAAGGATGCCTTTATTTCATTGGAATATGCGTTTGTTACGTACTCGGCAGCGGGATAAGGTTCTATCCCCATTTGGCGCAATTGCTCCATGCTATTGCGTCTTATGATTTCCTGTTCACTCAGTTCTAATAGATTCATTACGCTATTATTTTGTATAATACGGCGCAAAAGTACAAAACTTTTCTCACTTATCGGCTAAATGTGGGTAGTAGTTTGCTTAATTATATATTAGAAAAGCACTTATGGTTTCGTATAGCTTCCGGCAGAAAGAAACGCACATCCTTCCCGGCTTTCAATGATTCGCGGATGAACGTAGAGGAGATCTCCATTAAAGGGGCATCCACTTTGCGGATGGAGGGAATATCGGACGGGATCTGTATCTCGTACCCTTTACGCGGATAGACAAGGATTGGATAGTTAGAGATCAGCTGGTCAGACTCTTTCCACCGTTTTATGAAAGCCCAGTTGTCGGCACCCATGATGAAATGGAACTGACGGTCGGGATATGTTTTTTCAAGTGCACGTAGCGTGTCGATGGTGTAAGTAGGCTGGGGGAGGGAAAACTCGAAATCACTAGCTTTGAATTTAGGATACCCGGCAATGGAAGCCTCTACCAATTCATACCGAAGCCGGTCGTCCATCAGGTTACTACGGTCTTTCAGCGGATTGTGGGGAGTGATGACGAACCAGACTTCATCCAAGCCGGCAAATTCACACAGCCAGTTAGCCAAAGCCAGATGGCCGATGTGAACCGGGTTGAACGAACCGGAGAAGATTCCGGTATTCAGTTTTTTTATTTCCTTTATCGCTGTCTTTTCCACTTGATAAAATTAAAGACTTGCACACCGAATACAAGTCCGGTGGCTAAGGCTATGATATATTCTTTATAAATAAGTCCGGCGATGCAGGTTCCCAGTGCTGCAAGAGCGGTCATGCCAAAGATATATCCCCACTTACGTGGTAATTGTCCGTTATTGTTCATTTATTTAGCAAGGAAATTTTTAATTACTTCGAACGTTTCCGTTTGTGCTGTTTCGAGATCGTCGTTCATGATACAAACATCGAAATGAGGAATGAACCCCAATTCAAACTCCGCTTTTGCAATACGGTTGTCGATCACTTCCGGCGCATCTGTTCCGCGGCCTTCCAGACGTTTACGCAGATGATCAATGCTGGGGGGCTGAATGAAAACCGACAAAGCACGGTCGCCATAAAACTTCTTGATGTTACAACCACCTACCACATCGACGTCGAATATCACATTATTACCTTCATTCAGGATACGTTCTACTTCACTTTTCAGTGTTCCGTAGTACTTGTCGGTATACACTTCCTCATATTCCAGAAAATCACCGGCCGCGATATGGGCACGAAATTCGTCGGGAGTCAGGAAGTAATATTCCACACCGTTCTTTTCTGTTCCACGCGGCGCACGGCTTGTTGCCGAGATGGAAAAATGCAGGTTCAGGTTCTGCTTCAGCAGATAGTTGATAATGGTTGATTTACCTGAGCCTGACGGAGCAGAGAATATAATGAGTTTACCAGCCATATTATAAAACGTTTAATACCTGTTCTTTGATCTGTTCCAGTTCGTCTTTCATCTGAACGACGATCTTTTGCATTTCCGCATGGTTACTTTTCGAGCCGAGCGTATTGATTTCGCGTCCCATTTCCTGGGCGATGAAACCGAGTTTCTTTCCCTGGCCGTGTCCGTCCTTCATCGTGCTGATGAAATATTTCAGGTGATTGTCGAGACGGTTCTTTTCTTCGTTTACATCCAGTTTCTCTATGTAATAGATCATTTCCTGTTCGAAACGATTCTTATCGTAATCCTGATTGGCCACTTTTTCGAGGTTATCCATGATACGTGTTTTGATCTTTTCGATGCGTTCGCCTTCGTATTCTTCTACCTCGGTGAGCAGGCGGGCAATGTTGCCGATCTTTTCTTCAAACAGTTTCTGAAGCATGGCGCCTTCCTGGATACGGAAGTCGCAAAGATGCTTGATGGCCTCTTTTACTGCATTGAAAACGACTTCCCATTCGCTTTCGTCTACCTCTACGATTTCCGATTTGATCACATCCGGCATTTTCAGCAAAGTCTGAAACCAGTCTGCGGGCAATCCTATGTTCAATTTTTCAGCAATATCCTTGATCTGGCTGTAATAGCTTTCGAAAGCTGTCAGGTTGATCTGAGTAGGAGTATCTTTTCCAATGTATTCAATATAAATGCTGAAATCGACTTTACCCCGTTCAAGCGACTGAAGCAATTGACTACGAATCTGCATCTCTTTATCCTTATAAATGGACGGAATACGGGTCGATAAATCCAGTTGTTTGCTGTTAAGCGCTTTTATTTCTACGGTTACCTTTTTTGAAGGAAGTTCGGCAGTAACCTTACCGAATCCAGTCATTGATTGTATCATTGTGCTAAAAATTTGTGCAAAGATAGGGTATTCAGTTGACAGTTGACGGTTGACAGTTGACAATTCTTCGTCAGGATAGAGAAAAAGTTCGTTTTTTTCGTGTTGTTACAGCGACGTTTTTGTACTTTTGCGACCAATTAATTCGGTTGATAACTGATAGAGTAGTTTTGAAAAATATCTGTCACTTGTCAACTGTCAACTGTCAACTATTATGTCTTGCATTTTAAATATTGAAACATCTACCTCTGTATGTTCCGTAGCTTTGTCTGCCAACGGTGAGGTGCTTTTTGAGAAAAGTTCATTTGAAGGTCCTTCACATGCAGCATTGTTGGGCGTTTACGTGGAAGAAGCCATTGCGGTAGTGAAAGATAAAGGTTTGAAGCTGGAGGCTGTTGCTGTGAGTAGCGGTCCAGGTTCATATACCGGATTGCGTATCGGTGTTTCGGTAGCCAAAGGATTATGCTTCGGATACGGTATCCCTCTGATCGGTGTTCCTACCCTTGAAGTTTTGACAGTTGCCGCTTTGAAGCAGCAGCATGCTGAAAAAGATGCTTTCTATTGTGCCATGCTGGATGCCCGCCGCATGGAAGTGTATGCCGCTATTTATGATGCTGACCTGAAAGAGGTCCGTACTACTTTGGCCGATATTGTGGATGCCGATACATATGCTTCTTATCTGGAAAAAGGTAAGGTTTGCTTTTTCGGTAATGGCGCTGCCAAATGCCGTGAGGTGATCGCATCTCCGAACGCTGTATTTATGGATGATATCCACCCGCTGGCAGTCAATATGATCCCTCTGTCGGAAAAAGCTTTCGCAGAAGGTCAATTTAAAGATGTCGCTTATTTCGAACCGTTCTATCTGAAAGAGTTCCAGGCGACTATCGCTAAAAATAAGGTATTAGGATAAACTCCCCGGTTAACCACATCCCATTTTCAGGAAATCATTCAGGTACTTCGATGAATTGTAAGTGCCTGCTAAGTTCGTGTCTTTCTTTTTCTAACTACATACATTATTTGTAAAATAACTATCATACTATCATTTTTTAATATAAATAGCAGATTGTGAGTTTGTTATATTATGATAGTTGTGGAAAATAACTATCATTTAACTATCATGAACTATCATATATGATAATTACGTTCCGGAACAGAAAACCATAGTTTAAAATGCTGTAAATAGACTGAATAAAATCAGACAAACAATTGAAAAACATTGCTTATATATAATATTTTTCTTATATTTGTAAGTATAAGAAGTTGCTGACACCCGGGTGTAGATACCCCTGAGACCCGGGTGTGAGCATCGTTCAGATCCGGGTGTAAAATGGGGTGAAATGCCCGTCCTGATGAAGTTTTCCAGTATTATTATTAAACTAAAATACCTGTTTATGGCACATTTCTATGTTGTTCGCACGAAATCGGATAAGACAGGTCCGATAGAAAAGAAGCTGTTTTATGGAGTTCCCGTTACGACGGGGCGGGTCACTACCGAGCAGTTGGCAGAAGAGATTGCCGACCGTTGTTCATTGACGCGGGGAGATGTGCTTGCTGCCGTCTGCGAGATGAGCGACATTATTCTTGAACGTTTGAAAGATGGTTATTCGGTCGAACTGAAAGATATGGGCGATCTGTATCTCTCGGCAGGGAGTGAAGGTTATGAGAAAGCGAAGGATTGTACTCCCCATCGGGTAAAAGCGAAGCGGGTTTGTTTCAGGATGGGCACGCGGCTACGTAAGGAAATGAAGTTTTTTAAATTTGAAAGATACCCGTTCGAATGAAAGTAAGCCAATATCGTTATAAGAAAGACCAGCTTATGTTACAGATACGTAGCCTGGAGCCTGTGGTAGAGATGTTACGCTCTGAGAATATGGGTGTACAAGTCGCTAATGTGCGTAATAGCCTGCATTTTTTCTTGCCGGGGCGTGCCAATGAATGGGTACGGAAATTACCTGTTATCGTTTGGGGCGCAACGTTTCTGAGGAAAGATGGAAAGGTACGGATGAAAAATTATAACGGATGTGTCTTGTTGGAGATAAACGGTTTGTCGTCTCCTGAAGAGGCGGCTTCGATACGTGAGGAAGCTGCCGCCATGCCTCAGACTTTGCTGGCTTTTATCGGACTGAGCGGTAAGTCAGTGAAGATTATCGTACCGTTCACATTGCCCGACGGTAAGCTGCCGCATAACAAGGAAAAAGCCGGAATGTTTCATGCGGCGGCCTATCAATTGGCAGTCAGACATTTTCAGCCGCAGTTGAGCAGTATGATCACCTTGAAAGAACCCTTGCTGATGCGGGGGACGCGTGTCAGTTACGATACCGGACTGTACTATAACCCTGCGGCAGTTCCTATCCGGTTGGAACAACCGTTGCAAATGCCGGGTGAGAGCGAATTGCGTGTTATTCAGGATATGCCGGTCGATCCGGTCGAACGTCTGCTACCCGGAGTGGAGCGTAATACGCAGATAGCCACGTTGTTCAGTGTCGTGCTGGTGGAGGCGGTCCGTAAGTTCGCCGGTAGTAACAGCAACGATCTGCATGCCTTGTTTACTGAGATGGCGCAAAATTGTTGCCGTCTGGGTATCCCGGAGGAGGAAGCGGTGGGATGGACCTTGCGTTATGAGGCTTTGGAGCCGCATGCGTTATTGGTACGACAGGTATTCCGTTCTGTTTATTTGTTGAAAAAGGCGATGGGGAATAAGTTGCCTTTGCCGGAATGTCTTTCGATGGTAATGCAACTGGATGAATTTATGTCGAGGCGTTATTTCTTCCGTATGAATGAGATGAGCGGGGGAGTGGAATATCTCGACCGTTCAGTCATACAGTTTGTGTACCGTCCTTATACACTGAAAGTCCGTAACAGTATTTGTCTGGAAGCACAGAAGGAAGGATTGAATGTATGGGATAAGGATATAGACCGGTATGTGAATTCCGACCAGATCCCTCAATTCCATCCGATCGGGTCGTATCTGGCGAATCTCCCGGCTTGGGATGGGAAACCGTATATCCGTGCGATGGCCGACAGGGTTCCTAATAGTAATCCGTCGTGGAGCGATTGTTTTTACCGTTGGTTCCTGAGTATGGTTGCCCATTGGATGCAACTGGATAAGGATCATGGGAACAGTACGACGCCGTTGTTGGTCGGTGACCAGGGGTGTGGCAAGTCGACCTATTGTCTGCATTTGTTACCTCCGCCGCTCCGTCCTTTTTATACCGACAGCATCGATTTCGGCAACAAGAAAGAGGCGGAACTGGCTTTGCACCGGTATGCATTGATCAATATCGACGAATTCGATTCGGTAAAACCGTCACACCAAAGTTTCCTGAAGCATGTATTGCAAAAGGCTGCGGTCAATGCGCGGTTGCCTTACCAGAGTACGACGCGTAGCTTGCGGCGTTATGCCACCTTTATTGCTACCAGTAATAATTTCGATTTGTTGACCGATCCGACCGGAAGTCGTCGTTTTGTCTGTGTGGAGGTAGAAGGATTGATCGACTATATCCAGCCGGTCGATTATGAACAGCTTTATGCTGAAGCGAAAGAGATGCTGCGCCGTGGGGAACGTTTCTGGTTTACACATGAGGAGGAGGCGGTAATTGTTGAGAACAACCGGCGTTTCCAGCAATTACCGGCAGAAGAACAGTTATTCTTACGTTATTTCAGTATTCCGGACGATACGGAAGGGATAAAGCCTTTACTGGCGTCGGAGATATTGGATATAATTGCAGAGAAACAGCCCGGTTTTGTTATCACAAAGAAGATGATACTCAATTTTGGTAAGCTTTTGAAGCGAAATAGCGTACCCAATAAGCGGACAACACGGGGGAATTGCTATTATCTGGAAGAACTATACTCTTGATTGTTAGTTGTTTGTGCGAATTGTGTATGATAGTATGATAGATGCCATGATAGTTATTTGTTTTAACTATCATGGTGTTAAATGCTTTATAATAAGTGATTTATTTGTGAATATGATAGTATGACAGTATATTTCGTATATATCCAAAACTACACAGACAATAAAAGAAGGGATAATGATTTTTAAACCAAATCCGGATTTCTGTTGTTTAATGGTCATATATTAAGAATTAGACTTGCAAAAGTATGAAAAAGAAAAATGTATGGTTGATCATCGGAATAGTTGTAGCAATTGTTCTTCTGATGATATGGTTATTCGTCGGAACGACAGTGGAAGAAGTGGCAGATCCGGTAGTGAGTCCGATGGTAGTTGAATAAAGTATGTAAGTGAACTGCTATTAACACAGAGATGGCATGCAAAATGGAGTTTAATATCCATTTCACATGCCATCCTTTATTTTTAGGTATCTATTGAATACCCAGATAAAATCTTATCCTAAGAATCCTAACAGGATACCGGCTGCTACAGCAGAACCGATTACACCTGCTACGTTCGGACCCATAGCGTGCATCAACAGATAGTTGCTCGGATCGTATTCCAAACCTACAACCTGAGAGATACGTGCTGAGTCAGGAACGGCAGATACACCGGCGTTACCGATAAGCGGATTGATCTTGTTTCCTTCTTTCAGGAACAGGTTGAAGAACTTCACGAACAGGATACCGGCACAAGTTGCGATAACGAATGACAGCGCTCCCAGACCGAAGATCTTAACTGAGTTCAATGTAAGGAACTGAGTTGCTTGTGTTGAAGCACCTACTGTGATACCCAACAGGATCGTGATCGTATCGATCAGCGGACCACGGGCCGTTTCAGCCAGACGACGTGTTACACCACTTTCTTTCAACAGGTTTCCGAAGAACAGCATACCCAGCAAAGGCAGACCGGAAGGAACCAGGAAGCAAGTCAGCAACAGACCGATAATCGGGAAAACAATCTTTTCTGTGGAAGAAACGGCTCTCGGCGGTTTCATACGGATCAGACGTTCTTTCTTGGTAGTAAGCAGTCTCATGAACGGCGGCTGGATAATAGGAACCAACGCCATATACGAGTAGGCCGACACCGCAATAGCCCCCATCAGGTTTGGAGCTAGCTTGGAGGAAAGGAAGATAGCCGTAGGACCGTCAGCACCACCGATAATACCGATAGCACCGGCCTGGTTCGGTTCGAATCCCATCTGAAGAGCGATAATGTAAGCGCCGAAGATACCGAACTGGGCGGCAGCACCGATCAACATCAGCTTTGGATTGGATATCAAAGCGGAGAAGTCGGTCATGGCCCCGATACCGAGAAAGATCAATGGCGGATACCATCCGGAGGTTACACCCTGGTAGAGGATGTTCAATACTGACCCTTGCTCATAAATACCTACTTGAAGTCCTGCATCTTTGAAAGGAATATTACCAATCAGAATACCGAATCCGATAGGGATCAAAAGCATGGGTTCAAACTCATATTTGATCGCAAGGAATATAAAGAGCAAACCGACCAAAAGCATCACGAGATGCCCCGGAGTCGCATTATATACTCCTGTGTAGGTGAGAAACAACTGTAAGTTTTCACCCAGGAATGACATAAAACTCTCTTGCATACTCTTATCCGATTACGACGAGATCAGCACCTTCCAGTACGGAATCTCCTTTGTGTACTTTTACTTCAATAATCTTTCCGTCGCGGTCAGCATTGATGTTATTTTCCATTTTCATGGCTTCAAGGATAAGCAATGTCTGGCCTCTCTTAACCGTATCGCCTACATTGCATTTCATCTGCAGGATTACACCGGGAAGCGGAGATTTGATAGCTCCTTGAGTAGTGGATGCTGCCGGACGGGTAATAACCGATTCGCCGCTGGGTGTGGTCGGAGCCTGTGCCGGACGCTTCAGTGTCACCATTTGTTTTTTTGCCGGTTTCTCCATTTTTACATTGTAGGGAGTACCGTTTACTTCTACTTCAGCGATATCGTCAACCACTGAGTTGATATGTACTTTATATACGTTACCGTTGATGGTATATTTAAAACTTTTCATTCTTGTTTTGTTTTATGAGATAATCACTTTCTAGGGGTTTCACGTAAGCTGTAGATCTTAGAACTCCATGGAGAATATGTGCGGCGAACTTTACGTATTGTAAGAACAGTGTTTTCGATGTCATGGTTATCGTCATTCATTTCATACAATGCAGTCGCTATAGCTGCAAATATTTCTCCGGAAACCTGTTCCGCACTGTCGCCACTAACCGTCGCACCGGCTTTCTGTGCATTACGTTTGCTGGCTGCAATAGCTGCTTTGCCCACTTGTTTGAAGATAAGGAAAAGAAGGAGCAATCCTAGAAATACAACCGCCATCGCGGTAATGGTCATGCCGATACCCAGCGAGTCGTTCATTTTGAAGTTCTCGATCTTTTCGTTTGAATCGAGCGTCAGGTTGTTTGTATCGGGAGTTACTTTTTTCAGTTGCGCCCATTCTTCTTTTCCGTCAATTATCCTACCATAACTTACATCTGCTATCTGGTTGGCCGGAATGGTTATTTCGTCAATCAGTGTTTTCCCGTCTGCATCATATAATGCAATATAGTTTTCTTTTGACGGATCAAATGTGAAATTAACATGGAATGTACCGCGATTCGGTTCTCCGTCAACCCAAAATAACGTATGCTGGCGAGGAGCAATAATAGTTTTTACATCACCCTTAGGGATCGGATATTTTTTGGGATTGTTCTTGTCGTCTGTCAGAAAACAACCGGCAATATTAACCGATCCGGCGGAAGTATTAAATAACTCCAGCCAGGGGTGCCGTTTGCCATAGTCATCAACGAAATTATCGTCATTGATGACCAGCACTTCATTTATTCGCATGGAGGTTGCACGCTGTGCTTGTGCCCCGAATGAGACGAGCAAAACGAACAGCAGCAATACTCCAAATCTTTTGTTAGTCATATTCATTTTCCTGTTTTAGAATTATAGAGGCAGATTGTCATGTTTCTTAGCAGGATTGCTCAACTTCTTAGTCTGCAATTGTTGTAAAGCACGAATGATACGGAAGCGTGTGTTACGCGGTTCGATCACATCGTCGATATAACCGTATTGAGCAGCATTGTACGGGTTTGCAAATGCTTTCTTGTATTCTGCTTCTTTTTCTGCTGTTGCTTTTGCAGGATCTTCGGATGCGGCAACTTCTTTTGCGAAGATTACTTCTACAGCACCGCTCGGACCCATTACTGCGATCTCAGCAGTCGGCCATGCGTAGTTCATATCGCCGCGCAGATGTTTGGAACTCATCACGCAATAAGCGCCACCGTAAGATTTACGCAGGGTAACTGTGATCTTAGGAACAGTCGCTTCGCCGTAAGCGTAAAGCAATTTGGCACCGTGAAGGATCACACCGTTGTATTCCTGGCCTGTTCCCGGAAGGAATCCCGGAACGTCTACCAATGTAACCAAAGGAATGTTGAACGCGTCGCAGAAACGTACGAAACGACCTGCCTTACGTGAAGCATTGCTGTCCAGGCAGCCTGCCATTACTTTCGGCTGGTTGGCAACGATACCTACAGTCTGTCCGTTGAAACGGGCGAAACCTACGATAATATTTTTAGCATAATCTGCATGTACTTCCAGGAATTCACCGTTATCGATGATCGTGCCGATCACCTCATACATATCGTATGACTGGTTGGTGTTATCAGGGATTATATCGTTCAATACGTCATCCAGACGGTCGATCGGGTCTGTACATTCGACCAGCGGAGTTTCTTCCAGGTTGTTCTGCGGAAGGAAGCTGATCAATTTGCGGATTAGTTGCAGACCGTCTTCTTCCGTATCAACGGCGAAGTGTGCAACACCCGATTTAGTGGTGTGTATGCTTGCACCGCCCAGTTGTTCTTGAGTTACGTCTTCACCTGTAACTGTTTTAACAACTTTCGGACCAGTCAGGAACATGTAACTGGTTCCGCGTGTCATGATGTTAAAGTCTGTCAGTGCCGGAGAATAAACTGCACCACCGGCACAAGGGCCAAAGATACCGGAGATCTGCGGCACAACGCCTGATGCCAGGATATTACGCTGGAAGATCTCAGCATAACCGGCTAATGCGTTTACACCTTCCTGGATACGGGCTCCGCCGGAGTCGTTCAGGCCGATAACAGGGGCACCCATTTTCATCGCCTGATCCATTACTTTACAGATCTTCATCGCCAACGATTCAGACAGCGCACCGCCGAATACGGTAAAATCTTGTGCATAGACGTAAACAAGACGGCCGTCGATCGTACCATAACCTGTTACAACGCCATCACCCAGGAATTTTGTTTTTTCAATACCGAAGTTAGTACAACGGTGCTGAACGAACATATCAAACTCTTCGAAACTACCTTCATCAAGCAACATGGCGATACGTTCGCGTGCTGTGTACTTGCCTTTCTTGTGCTGAGATTCGATTCTTTTTTCTCCACCACCTAAACGGGCTTGTTCGCGAAGAGCGATAAGCTCTTTTACTTTTTCAAGTTGGTTACTCATTGTATTTCTGATTTGTTGTTAGAAATGAACTTATTTAGTTGACAAGTGACAGTTGACAGTTGACAGTTTTTTCAGGTTATTCAACCTGTAAACTGTCACTTGTCAACTGTCAACTGAATTATTTATTGCCCGGCATGCAAAGTTCTGTCAATACGCTGCAAGTTGATTTCGGGTGAAGGAATGCGATGTTCAAGCCTTCTGCACCACCACGGGGAGCTTTGTCGATCAGCTTAACGCCTTTTTCTTCGACTTCATTCAATGCTGCCTGTACGTCAGGTACAGCAAATGCGATGTGATGGATACCTTCGCCTTTCTTTTCGATAAATTTAGCAATAGTACTGTCTTCGCTGGTCGGTTCAAGTAATTCAATTTTGGTCTGGCCTACTTTAAAGAAAGCAGTTTTCACTTTCTGGTCAGCTACTTCTTCGATGTTATAGCATTTCATGCCTAAAATTTCTTCGTAATACGGCAGACAAGCTTCGATACTTTTCACTGCAATGCCCAGATGTTCAATATGTGTAATTTCCATGTCAATAATAATTTATTAATTGATAAATGCTTTTTGTTCTGATGGCAAAGGTACATTCTTTTTAAAGAATCAAGAAATATTTCATTAATTATTATCCACAGGAAAATGATATGTTCAAAAGAACCTGAATAATGTTGGTTTCAGACTAAAAATCAACTATCAGCCGAGCGTTGAGTTGTCGACCTGTCAGGTAGTTAGGTACTGCGTACTGCTGGTTGTCGATGTTGGTGATCCAGTAGTAGGAACTAACATTTTTTATGTCAAATAAGTTGAACACATCGAGCCCGATCCAGATGTTTTTCAGGTGGCGGAAGAAGCCGCGGTCCATGATTGCATCGGTGCCTCCGGCCAGCTGATAGGAGAAGCCCAGATCGACACGTTTGTAGGCCGGGGTACGGAATGTACTTTTGACGTCTTCGTATTTTGTGCGAGGTGCAATAAAAGGAAGTCCGCCGGAGATAACGCCCTTCAGATTCAGTTTTACACGTTTGTATCCCGGAAAATAATCCTGGAAGAATAAGGACACGTTATAACCCTGGCTGTTAGGCATCGGGACGGTCACTTTGTCGCGGATCGTTTGTTCGGCTTTCATCAGTGAGAAACTGATCCATGAATCGGTTCCCGGAACAAACTCTCCGAAGAATTTGACATCGATACCCATTGCATGTCCTTTAGCGCAGTTTTCACCGTAGTAACGGATCTTTACGTTGTCGACGGTATAGGGGATGAGGTCATCCAGTTTTTTATAATAGAGATCGGTGCTGACCTTGAAGTTACGGTCACCGGCCTTGAAGGTATAGTCGCCGCCCAGAATGAAATGGATGGAGCGTTGCGATTTGATATCTTTGTTCAGTTCGATGACATCGTTGCCTGCTGCGTCCTGTACGGTGGTTCGTAGTTCCTTATAGAACGGCGATTGGTAATAGATACCCGTTGCTGCGCGGAATGTCAGTCTCTGGTCGAAATTTGGAATGAATCCCAGGGATACACGCGGACTGAAAATGAATTCTTTATTATAGCTCCAATAACTTCCGCGGATACCTCCGATAAGGGTAAACATTCCTTGTTTGGTACGGAATTTGAAAACATCCTGGATGTATCCTGATACACGTGTACTGGATAAATCATTGTTCGAATAAAGGTTGGAGATCACATTGACGCCATCTCCCGTTTGAGGCAGCGAATATCCGGCCGAGTCACGTTTTTCCCATTCGCTGATACGGTCGTTTATTTTTTCCATCTGCACAGTCGCTCCCCATTGAATCGTGTTGTTCCTGATCTTGCTGCTGCCGTAATGGCCTACATTCATAATAGTAGAACTCAGGCGGTTGCGGGCATGTTCGTGATAACGGGCTACCTCAAGAGCTTCTTGTCCGCTATTGTTTTCTGTTGTTGCATCGCCCAGCCAGTATTCGCCGGTGATGTCATACGTTTCTATCTCTTTGCTGGAGAAAGCGGAAGCCTGGAGACCCAGTTCTGTTTTCTCGTTCGGGTTATGTTTAAGGGTCAGTGCCCCGAATAAAGTCTGGAATTTATCCCGTTCGCGGCTGTTGGGGAAATATACTTCAAAGCGTTGGGCGTTTTCCACCGTACCGAAATTGGTCTCCCGCTTATTAGGCGTAAATTTGAATGTGTTGGAAGCCAGGTTTCCGAGGAAGTTTACTTCCCATTTCGGAGCCAGCTGATAAGTCATATACGATTGCAAGTCGACGAAGTCCGGCTGGTATTCCGCATCCGTATCCATCGTTTTTAGCAGCGAGCGTCCGGTCTTATAGCGAATACCGGTAATCTGTGTGAATTTTCCGACCGCACTGCCGACATAAGCATTGGCTCCCAGTAAACTGGCGGATGCCGAGCCTTCGAATAGCTTAGGTTTTTTATAAGTTATGTCGAGAACGGAACTCATTTTATCGCCGTATCGTGCCTCGAATCCTCCGGCGGCAAAGTTTACGGCTTCGGTCAGGTCCGGATTGATAAAACTCAAACCTTCTTGTTGCCCGGAGCGGATCAGCAACGGACGGAACACTTCCAGGCCGTTTACATAAACTATATTTTCATCGTAACTACCGCCGCGAACTGAATATTGAGAGCTTAATTCATTACTGGACGATACCCCGGCGAAGGTAACCACCAGACTTTCGATACTACCTCCGGCAGGGTCGGGGAGTAACTTGACACGGTCTGCATTCATGGTTTGAAGGGTGCTGGTCTGGTAACGGGTACCTACGGCAACAACTTCCCCCAGGTCGATACTGGTATAGTTCATCTGTACATTCAGGCGCATATCCTGTTGCAGGCTGGGCAGGATGCGTTCCGCTTTATTGTAACCCAGGCATGAGAATATGACCGCAACGGAATCACCCGGAGAGGTTGTGATCGAGTAGTAACCCTTTTCATTTGTCATAGCCCCGTTCAGGGTATTTTTTATCTGGACGAGTACCAGTTCGAGCGGACTACCGTCGGCATCCCGTACATATCCCGTTATTTTGACATGCTTTTGTCCAAAAGCACTGATTGAAACCAATATAAATAGCAGTGCAGCTATCGCACGAATCTTCATAATAAATAATGTTATAGCTTTACTAACGCGAAAAATGAAGGAAGCGTATATTCAGCGTGTAAAAAATCTTTATCTTTGTCCTGTTCAGAAATATCTTCCCTATTGGATGAAGATGATTAATTAACAGCACAAAAGTAAGATAAAAATGGATAGTTTTGCAACACTGATCAAGAATAGAAGAAGCACGCGTAAGTTTACTGACCGGTTGCTTTCACCTGAACAAGTCGAAATGATTTTGAAAGCTGCCTTGATGGCTCCCGCTTCCAAGCGTAAGAATCCCTGGCAGTTCATAGTGGTGGAAGATAAGGAAATGTTGAAAAAGCTGGCTGGCTGTAAAGCGGCAGGTTCCTCGTTCCTTGAGGGGTGTGCACTGGCTGTTGTGGTTATAGCGAATGTGATGGAAAGCGACGTCTGGGTGGAAGATGCTTCTATTGCCTCTATCTATATGCAGCTTCAGGCGGAAGATCTGGGACTGGGTAGTTGCTGGTGCCAGATACGTAACCGTCAGACGGAAGACGATGCCGACGCAAATACTTATGTACGTGATCTGCTCGATATCCCTTATCAGCTGGAAGTCCTTTCAATAATCGGTTTCGGTTATAAGGACCAGGAGCGTAAGCCGTTTGATGAAGCTCATTTGCAGTGGGAGAAGATTCACCTGGGCACATTTAAAATGCCGGAAGAAAATAAGGAAGCATGAAAATAGTTTTTGTCGGAGCCGGAAATCTGGCAACACGTTTGTCGCTTGCCATGCAACGGGTCGGAATGCAGATAGGGCAGGTGTACAGCCATACGGAAGAGAGTGCCCGTCAGCTGGCTGTGCAGCTGGGATGTCCGTGGACCAACGATCTGTCTGCCTTGCAGGAGGATGCGGACCTGTATGTTTTTTCTTTAAAGGATACGGTTTTGCAGGAGGTGATTTCCAAAGTCAAACCGAACAGCGGCATGTGGGTTCATACGGCTGGAAGTATGCCGATGAATGTTTTTGAAGGATATACCCGGAGATTCGGAGTTCTTTATCCTTTGCAGACTTTCAGTAAAGGCCGGAATGTGAGTTTCGACGTAATCCCTTTTTTCCTGGAAGCCAATACGGAGAAGGAGGCAGATTATCTGAAAAATATAGCCAGCGCTCTTTCTGAAAATGTCCGTTTCATGTCTTCTGAAAAGCGCCGGAGTCTGCATCTGGCAGCTGTGTTTGCCTGTAATTTTACCAATCATATTTATACATTATCTTATAAATTGCTGGAAAACGAATCCATCCCGGCGGATGTCCTGTTGCCGCTTATCGATGAAACGGCAGCCAAAATACATTCCATGTCGCCGTCAGCCGCTCAAACCGGTCCGGCGATCCGGTATGATGAAAATGTGATCAATAAACATCTGGCTATGCTGGACGATCCGGATATGAAAGCGATCTACCAGCTTCTGAGCCGGAGCATACATAAGGAGGCCCAAAATGAGTAGTATCAATTATGACCTGACAAAGATAAAAGCATTTGTATTCGATGTGGACGGTGTGTTGTCGTGCGACGTGATCCCGCTTCATCCTGATGGCGATCCGATGCGTACAGTCAATATCAAAGACGGTTACGCCTTGCAGTTAGCTGTAAAGAAAGGCTATCAGGTAGGGATTATTACCGGTGGCTATACGGAAGCCGTACAAATCCGTTTCTCCCGGTTGGGTATCGAACATATATATATGCGCAGTGCTGTAAAGATACATGACTTCCATGATTTTCTGCAAAAGACCGGGTTAAAACCGGAAGAGGTTATGTATGCCGGCGACGATATTCCGGATTATGATGTGATGAAGCTGGTGGGATTGCCTGTAGCTCCTGCCGATGCCGCACCGGAAATCAAACAGATTGCCAGGTATATCTCCTTGCGTAACGGGGGCGAAGGTGTTGCCCGCGATGTGATAGAACAAACAATGAAAGCACAAGGCCATTGGATGAGCGCGGAAGCCTTCGGATGGTAATAACAATGAAACATATGTTGACTAACCTACGTAAATACCGGATTGTATTGGGGTCTAACTCACCCCGCCGGAAAGAATTATTGTCCGGACTTGATCTCGAGTTTGAGGTCGAGGTGATTCCCGGTATCGATGAATCGTATCCCGAAACATTGACGGCAGAAGAGATTCCTTTGCATATCGCCCGTAGGAAGGCGGAAGCGTATCTGGAAAAAATGACTGATGATGAATTGCTGATTACGGCTGATACCATCGTGGCTACTTACGATCGTATTTTGGGTAAACCAGCGAATCGTGAAGAGGCGATCGAAATGTTAAACTATTTGTCCGATCATGTCCATGAGGTCGTGACAGGAGTTTGCTTGACGACCAAAGAGAAGAGTGTCTCTTTCTCTGTAGCTTCGGCCGTCAGCTTTGCGAAGCTGGAAGAGGATGATATTATCTATTATGTAGATAAATATCGTCCGTTCGACAAAGCCGGTAGTTATGGTATACAGGAATGGATCGGGTATATCGGTGTGGAAGCCATCAACGGTTCATTTTATAATGTGATGGGGTTGCCGGTACAACGATTGTATCAGGAGCTGAAAAAGTTTTAAGTAGTCATTTTATCTCGATAACATTTCCTGTGTAGTTGTAGAATACGCGGTCGTTGAATTGTTGATGGAAGAGGGCGTATTTATCGACCCCTGTACAATGACAAGTACCAATTCGTTCGACCGGATTTGTTTTAAAGTGATTGGCGATCACTTCAAATTTCTCTGTTTCAGCATTGTGGATATGGAAGCCTCCCAGGACCAGATCGGGAGATAAGGCAGGGAATCTATCTCGTACTGTCCGGTAAATATTAGTGATCCCCCGGTGTGAACAGGCACTGATGATTGAAAAAGAATTATTAGTTGTCAGAGCTATTGCCAGTTCGTCTTCGAAGTTATCAGGGATTTTACCCGTATTGCCCCGGGTATAGAAACGATCGAAGTGTGTATCTTTCGGATCGGAAATTTCTATCTGAGGAAAAATGAAAACTCCGGAAACCAGTTCTGTTATACTATTAATGTATAAGAAGCGGGAGCGTTCGGACACCGGTACCTCCCTGATCCCGTTTTCTCTGTCATCCTTAAATTTAGGACAAAAAATTTCCTGTTTACAGACAATCTTTGCCGTTTCATTCAATGCCATGAAATGCCGTAAGCCTCCGGTATGGTCGCTGTGTCCGTGTGAAAGGATCAGGTAGTCTGCCTTTTTCAGATCAATGTTCAGTATATGGGCATTATGAATGAACAAGTCGGAGGCGCCTGTATCGAAAAGTATATTATATTCAGGGGTTTCGATATATAATGACAAACCATGTTCTGCACGGAGTTGGCGTCCGTAGACACAGTTTTCGACTAAAGTGGTTATTTTGTATTTCATACGGAATAATATTTTATTCAACTGATAAAATTCAGTCATAAAGATAAACAATTCTTCTGGGATGAATAAAAAAATCCAGTTAATCCTTGCATAATATATTCGGAAACAGTAATTTTGCGGTCTGAAATTCTGCAGAGGGTAAACAAGTGATACCTAATATGTATCCACCCCCGGGACATAACCTGTTTAAATATAAAAAGACAGATGTACGTAATCGTAGAAATTAACGGACAGCAGTTCAAAGCTGAAGAAGGAAAGAAATTGTTCGTTCATCACATTCAGAACGCAGAAAGCGGTGCTGTTGTTGAGTTTGACAAAGTATTGTTGGTTGACAACAATGGTGATGTAAAAGTAGGTGTTCCTACAGTTGATGGCGCAAAGGTAGTATGTGAAGTACTGTCTCCGCTGGTAAAAGGTGATAAAGTGCTGATCTTTCACAAGAAGAGAAGAAAAGGTTATCGTAAACTGAACGGTCACCGTCAGCAGTTCACTGAAGTGAGTGTAAAAGAAATTGTTGCTTAACGTTTAAAGGAGAAAAAAAGAAATGGCACATAAAAAAGGTGTTGGTAGTTCTAAGAACGGCCGTGAATCACAAAGTAAGAGATTAGGTGTTAAGCTTTTTGGTGGTGAAGTAGCTAAAGCTGGTAACATTTTGGTTCGCCAGAGAGGTACAGTTCATCATCCGGGTGAAAACGTTGGTATCGGTAAAGATCATACGTTGTACGCTTTGAAAGATGGTGTTGTTACTTTCCGTAGAGGTAAAGAAAACAGATCTTTCGTTTCTATTCAGGAAATCGTAGCAGAAGCATAATTCGCTTTACTCGAAAAGAATAAGAAAAGCGGAATGTCCGAAAGGATGTTTCGCTTTTTTATTTTGTTTCACTTAGGAGAAACAGTTGTTTCTTCAAGTAGGAACAAACGTTTCACTAGGATGAAACAAATATTAGCCTTGGGGATTGAACAAAACAGTAAAAGCACTTCCTGACTTTTCCTGGCTTTGCACATGCAACTTTGCGTTATGTAACTTGACGATTTCCCGGGAGATACTCAGGCCGATGCCGTTACCGTTTTTCTTTGTACTGAAGAAGGGGATAAATATTTTGTCGCGTACCGCATCGGATATACCGCATCCGTTATCGGCAACGGTGACATAAGGATGCCCTTCGGTATCGCAACCGGAGAAGAGATGTATTTCCGGCTTCTTTTTTTCGCAAATAGCATAGGTGGCATTGGTTACGAAGTTGATTATCACCTGTTCGATCAGATCTCTGTCTATATAGGCCGTTACGTCCGGATCGTCCGTTTTGAGAGTGAATTCGATCCCTTTTTGCTGCAAGGAAGGGTTCATCAGGGAATGAATGGAGTTCAACAGGTCGTAGAGGTTATAGGATTTCATATCGGGCACTATCTTCTGGCTCAAACTACGATACGTCTCGGCGAAACGTAGCAATCCATTACTGCGGCGATGTATTGTATCCAATGCCAGTTCCATATCTTCCAGATCCGGCTCTGACAGTTGGGATGATCTTTCTTTCAGGACATGTATTTTTCTTCTGAGCGTATCCGAAAGGGAGGAGACGGGGACGATAGAATTCATTATTTCATGGGTCATCACATTAAGCAACCCTTTCCAGGCTCCCGATTCGACCTCTTCCATAGTAGCGCTTACATTATGGAAGGCTATCAGTTTATAGGTTTTTCCTCCTGTTTGGAAAACGGAGGCATTGGTCATCGTTTTGATGGTTTGTTTCCGGGCATGGATCGTGATCAATGTACTTTCATTTACCGGAATATCGAGCAATTCATTGAACAGATCTTCATTTTGTTTTTTCAACCAGTTGATGTTCTTTATATGGGGAATATTGAGCATGGTTGTGAAGGAGTCGTTCATCCACAATGTTTCGTGTGTTTCTATCTCATAGGCGAGGATGCCGGTGTCGACCAGTTCCAACATCTCTTTCAGATAATGTTGCTGCGCTTCTTTTTCGCTTGCCAGGTTCAGGAAAGCATCCGTGATGGTCTGGAACCGGGGATATTTTCTTGAGAAATCTTTGTAAAGGATAGACTCGGCAAATTCGTCGATCTCCCGGTTGGTCTTTTTCCGTACGTACATTATATATATAAGGAGTACGGCAATTATACTGGATAACAGGATAGTCATAGTCCGTATTTTTCTAACCGACGGTATAAAGCTCCCCGGGTCAGTCCCAGCTCTTTAGCAGCCTGTGATATGTTTCCGTTATGTTTTTGGATCACCTGTTCGATAGCGGTTCTTTCCAGATCTTCCAGATTATGGGTCGGTATCGGTTGGTTGTTTTCTTCCGGTTGTTCCATCGGCGAGAAGGTGATATCCTCCGCTTTCAGCACATTGCTGTCGGACATAATAACACCTCTTTCTATGGTATATTGCAATTCGCGTACATTTCCCGGGTAATGATACAGCATCAGTTTCTTTTTGGCTGAGTCGGATAAACGGAACTTTTGTTTGAAATACTTTTTCTCATATATCTCCAGGAAGTGTTCTGCCAGCAGGATGATATCTTCGCCCCGTTCACGGAGAGGAGGCACCGTTATTTCTACTGTATTGATCCGGTAGATCAAGTCCCTGCGAAAATGTGTTTCATTAGCCAGTTCCCGTAGCGGAAGATTGGTAGCGGATAATAAACGAATATCCACCGGTGTCGGTGCATTGGCTCCCAGGCGTGTTACCTCCCGGTTTTGTAATACGGTCAGCAGTTTGGCCTGTTGTTGCAAAGTAATATTACCTATTTCGTCCAGAAAGAGCGTGCCTTTGTCGGCCGCCTCGATTAATCCGGTTCGGTCTTCGCGTGCATCTGTAAAGGCTCCTTTTTTATGTCCGAAAAGCTCGCTTTCAAAAAGAGTCTCTGTCAGGGAACCTACATCCACTTTTATATACGGGTAATTTCGGCGGAGGGATAACTGATAAATATAACGGGCTACCAGATCCTTACCTGTACCGTTCTCTCCCAATATTAATATATTGGCATCGGTAGGTGCTATCTTTTGTAATTTATGGAACAATAGCTGCATGCTTTCCGAAGCACCTATAATCTTTACATCTGTTTTCCTTTCATTTATCTTTTCTTTGATCTCAGGAGATGTCTGTTTATATAATGTTTCCGTCAGGAGATTTATCAGGTTTTCGTTATGCCAGGGTTTAACGATAAAGTCGGCCGCCCCTTCTTTCAGGCTTTTGATTGCCAGATCTATATCGGCATAGGCCGTGATCATGATAACGGATTGAGCCGGTTTCCATTTCTTGATTTCCTTCAACCAGTACAAACCTTCATTGCCGGTATTGATGGAGCTTCTGAAATTCATATCCAACATAACAATGTCGATATCGTTTGTCATGATCAGTTTATGGATGTTTTCAGGGTTCGTTTCGGTCAATACCGTTTTTGCTTCCATCTTCAGCAAGAAACGAACTGCGGTCAGAACGTCTTTATCATCATCAACAATCAGTATATTTGCCTGGTGTAAGTTCATAACAACTCTTTTTTAGTAGGTTGCAAATATATCAAGAATGAGGTGAATCCCAAAGTCGTTTCTGTTTTTTGTCCACAGGCATACAGAAGGTGTCCGTTAATGGACACTTTGGAAATTAGCGCATTTGACTAATGGGTTAATAGATAGTGCGTTAATGCTTTGGTACGCTACTTGTTCCTGATAATATGTAATATACTGAATAATTCATAAAACTATGATTCGAATAAATGATTTGAGAAAAGTATACCGGACGGATGAAGTTGAGACGATTGCATTGGATAATATGTCGCTTCATGTAAAGGAACATGAATTTGTTGCTATCATGGGGCCTTCAGGATGTGGTAAATCTACTTTGCTGAATATTCTGGGATTGCTCGACGATCCTACTTCGGGTTCTTATCTTCTTAATGGCGTCGAAATGACCGGCCTGAATGAAAATAAACGATGTGACTTGCGGCGGGAGAATATAGGGTTTGTCTTCCAGAGCTTCAATCTGATCGAGGAACTTACCGTATTTGAGAATATCGAATTACCTCTGGAAAATTGCGGAATGAAAGCTTCCCTGCGGAAGATGAAGGTGGAAAAGGCTTTAAAAAGTGTTCTGTTAAATCACCGCCGTAACTATTTCCCGTCACAGCTTTCCGGCGGACAGCAGCAGAGAGTGGCAATTGCCCGGGCCATTGTCAATGACCCGAAGCTGATCCTGGCAGATGAGCCTACCGGTAATCTGGATAGCCAGAATGGTCTGGAAATTATGGATCTGCTGACTTCTCTCAACGATGCGGGTGCTACCGTCGTTATGGTGACGCACAGTGAACATGATGCCCGTTACAGTCATCGGATCGTTCACATGCTGGATGGGAAACCGGTTACAGAAAATTTCCTGAAAGAATTGGCTTACACTGCAAACTAAAGGCTTACACAAATGAATATAAGAAGATCTATCCGGATTATTTTCCGGAGTAAAACATATAGTTTATTGAATATCATCGGGCTGGCAATCGGGATCACTTCGGCAGCACTGATCTTTCTTTGGGTCGAGAGCAAGGTGAATTTCAATAAGGCAATCCCCAATTCCCGGAATATATATGTCAGTGCTTATCACTATTATCCGGGATCGGGTGAGTGTATCACTTCTTTTGAATCAAATAATTTACTAGCAAAAGCTTTGGATGATGACTTTCCGGAAGTGAAAAGTTGTGCCAGGTACAATAGTGAAACACTCGTTTTTGTGCCGGAGAATACGACAAACTCTTTTGAGGAAAAAGGTGCATATGCCGATTCTTCTCTCTTTAATATGATCGGAATGGAGTTTATATACGGAGATATATCCTATGTCTTTGAACCCCAATATTCGATCATCCTCAGTCGTTCGATGGCCCGGAAGATTTACGGGGACGAAAACCCCATAGGAAAAGGCCTTGTCAATGAAGGGGCTATATATCAAGTGACGGGTGTGTTTGAAGATATGCCGGATAATACCTCCTTTCAGTTTGAATGGGTGATTCCTTTTCGTATCATGGAGCAGAAAGTAAAAAAAGTATTCGATATAGGCGAATGGGGGGCTTCCTGGTTGCATACTTATGTCGAACTGGAATCGGGTGTCGATTTAAAATTGTTGAATGATAAATTGGACAAACTGTCTTTCCTGAAAGCTGGTCCGACGTATAAAAGTTTTCATATATTTCTTTATCCTTTGAATAGAATGCTTTTATACGGGCAGTATAAAAATGGGGTGGAAACCGGAGGGGGTTACATTAAGACTGTTTCGCTCTTTTTTCTGATCGGAGTATTGATTCTGCTGATTGCTTGTATTAATTTTATGAACCTGTCGACAGCCCGTTCTCAAAAGCGGGCATTGGAAGTCGGGGTACGGAAAACGTTCGGGACTAAAAGGAAGTACCTGATCAGGCAATTCCTGGTGGAGTCGGGACTGATAACGTCGATAGCCCTTTTGTTGTCGGTCGGGTTGATCTGGCTGAGTCTTCCCTTGTTTAATGAATTTATAGGTGTCCGGTTATCCTTCAGTCTTCTTAATCCGACGATTGTGATAGGGTTGTTGGTAATCGGGTTATTCTGTACTTTTCTGGCAGGCAGCTATCCAGCCTTGTATTTATCTTCTTACAATCCGTTGGCTACATTGAAAATGCAGAAAGTGAGTAAAGGGGGGAGTGCCGCATGGATACGTCAGGGGTTAGTCGTATTTCAGTTTACGATGGCATTTATTCTGATTTGCAGCACTTTTGTTATTTATCTTCAGATACAACTGATACAAAAACGTGATATCGGGATAGTAAAAGACAATCTGGTGAGTTTTTCTGTCACGGCTGAGTTATATAATTCGTCATCGGCTGTGCTGAACGAATTGAGAAATACAGGTGTGGTAGAGGAATGTGGATTTTCTGCCAATCAGATCCTGAATTCGAGTATGAAAACCAATCCCTGGGTCTGGAATGGGAAAGATCCGGAGGATGATGCCTATGTCTCTGTGAATTTTGTATCGGAAGGTTTAATCGGTGCTGCCGGTATAAAACTTATAGACGGAACGGATATTGATCCGACTAAGAAAAATAATAAAGGGGAGGCTGGGGTTCTTATCAATGAAACTCTGGCAAAAAGAATGGGAAAAGAAGGACGTATAGGAGGACAGATCGGACAGTCGGCAGAACGTAAATGGGAAATCGTAGGTATTATGAAAGATTTTGTGTTCGATGATTTTTATGCAATCGAACCGGCGTCGGCATTGTTTTTTTATGATCCGAAAAGAACGAACCTATTGTTTGTCCGTCTGAAACCGGATATCGAGACATACAAAGCAATAGGGCAGGTGCAAACTGTATTACGTTCTTTTACGCCGTATCACGCATTCGAACCGACCTTTATGACTGACGATTTCGATCGTTTATTCGAGAATGAACATCTGGTAGAAAAACTGTCCGCCTTGTTTGCCGTGCTGGCTATTTTCATATCCTGTTTAGGATTATTGGGGTTAAGTGCTTTCTCTGCCGAACAACGAACCAAAGAAATCGGTATCCGTAAGGTTTTGGGTGCTAAGATAATAGATATACTTTTCCTGTTGGGGAAAGCGTATATGGTGCTTCTGCTTATTTCTTTTGTAATAGGCATTCCTGTCTCATTATATGCCGGTACTCGTTACCTGAAAGATTATGCTTATCGTATTGTGCTCAGTTGGGATATCTTTGTTGGGGTTGCTTTGCTGATCACCCTGATAGCCCTTCTGACAGTTAGTTTCCAATCACTGAAAGCTGCCATTGCCAATCCGGTGAAGTCGATAAAGACGGAGTGAGTCTGATATAGGTCTTATAGAACAATTATGACTCGTAGAAATTTCATCATATCCTGTCTTTGAGGACTTCTGTTTAGGGTTATAACCATAACAAAAGAATAGTATTGCAGGTTTTTTGGGGCTACAACCCTAAAAGCTTATTGGAAATATACTATATTTGTGGTTATATCCCTAAAATTAGTTGTATGATAAGTCATGACTCGTAGAAATTTTATCATATCCCATCTCTGGATGCTTTTGTTTATTCTGGCACTGACCTCCTGCGGTAGCAAGAAGCGTGTTGCACTTCCGGCTGACTTTAAAGGGCCTAAAGAATTATCGCGTTTGTATGGAGTCCGTATTACTCCCGATGATAATATATTCCTTTATAATGAGGGAGCCAAATGGCTCGGTACGCCTCACCGGATGGGAGGAAGTACGAAACGGGGAGTCGATTGTTCCGGATTTGTGGCGATTGTCTTTCGGGAGGTTTATGGAAAACAATTGTCCCGTTCGTCGGCGGATATGCTGAAATATAACTGCCGGAAGGTAAGTCGGGGTAAATTGCAGGAAGGCGACCTGGTGTTTTTCAGGACAGGGAGCGGTAAGAAAAAAGTACCTAACCATGTCGGTATTTATCTGAAAAACGGTAAATTTATCCATACCAGTACTTCGAAAGGAGTTATAGTAAGTAACTTGAGCGAACCCTATTATACACGGAGCTGGATAACAGGTGGTCGGGTGAAGTAAGATATTTTTGTAAACATCTGAGCAGAAGTTGCATTTTTATGTATCTTTGCACTTCAAAATAAATAAACATAGAGCAAGTATGTTGACGCTTAAAATGATTACGGAAGAAACAGACCGCGTAATTCGTGGCCTGGAGAAGAAACACTTTAAGGGTGCACAAGAAAGCATCGCTAAGGTGATCGAACTGAACGATAAAAGACGTAGTACACAGAATCAATTAGATACAAACCTGGCAGAGGTAAATTCGCTGTCGAAAGCAATCGGTGGCCTGATGAAAGAAGGCAAAAAAGAAGAAGCCGAAGCTGCTAAAAAGCGTGTTGCCGAGATCAAGGAAATCAGCAAGGGTATCCAGGCTGAAATGGATCAGGCTTCGGAAGAGATGCAGAACCTGCTTTATACAATTCCGAATGTTCCTTATGATGAAGTTCCTGAAGGTGTAGCTGCCGAAGATAATGTGGTAGAGAAAATGGGTGGCATGGAAACCGAGTTGCCGAAAGATGCGCTGCCTCATTGGGAATTAGCTAAGAAATACGACCTGATCGACTTCGATCTGGGAGTGAAGATCACCGGTGCCGGTTTTCCGGTTTACAAAGGACAGGGCGCTCAGTTGCAGCGTGCCCTTATCAATTTCTTCCTGGATGAAGCCCGCAAATCGGGTTATATGGAAATCATGCCGCCGACAGTAGTAAATGCTGCTTCCGGTTTTGGTACAGGTCAGCTTCCGGATAAAGAAGGCCAGATGTATCATTGTGAGGTAGATGATCTTTATCTGATACCGACGGCAGAAGTGCCTGTAACAAATATCTATCGCGATGTGATCATCGATGAAAAGCAATTGCCGATCAAGAACTGTGCTTATACACAGTGTTTCCGTCGTGAAGCAGGTTCGTACGGTAAGGATGTACGTGGGCTGAACCGTCTGCATGAGTTTTCTAAAGTGGAACTGGTTCGTATCGACAAGCCGGAACATTCAAAACAATCTCATCAGGAGATGTTGGATCATGTGGAAGGTTTGCTTCAGAAACTGGAACTTCCGTATCGTATCCTTCGTCTGTGTGGTGGCGATATGAGTTTTACTGCGGCTCTTTGTTTTGATTTCGAAGTCTATTCCGAAGCTCAGAAACGTTGGCTGGAAGTTAGTTCTGTTTCCAATTTCGACAATTATCAGGCGAACCGTCTGAAATGCCGTTACCGTGATGAAAACAAAAAAACTCAACTGTGTCACACCTTGAATGGTAGTGCTTTGGCTTTGCCGCGTATTGTGGCTGCATTGCTTGAGAACAATCAGACACCGGAAGGTATCCGTATTCCGAAAGCGCTGATTCCTTACACAGGATTTGATATGATCAAATAATATCCGTAGATTAGTAGCGGAAAAAATAACAGGAGACGGGATGGAGAGTAGCGAGGTTACTTCCGTCCCGTTTTGCTTTAAATCTAAAAACAGAAAATGAAGAAGATTAAACAAGTTTTTTTAATGGGTATAGCTGTCCTGATGTGTAGTTGCCAGGGGAAACAGTTAGAATTGTCAGCGGATGCGGTGGTTGTTCCGTTGGGTGGAAATACCTATGTGACAGCAGGGAAAGATGGAGCGAAAGTCTCAACCGAAGGTATCAAATCGTGGACGGGACCCGAAGCTGTTCTTTCATCGTGGTTTAAGGTAAGCCAGGCAGGAGAATTGAAACTGTTCCTGAAAGCCTCTGCTACGGAAGGTCCGTCGGTGGTGAAGGTTACTTTTGGCGGAAAGAGTTTTGATGTGAAGGTCGTAGATGCTGCGGAAACGGTTATTCCGGTAGGTAGCATATTACTTTCCGAACCAGGTTATGTGCGTGTGGATTTGCAGGGAGAGAAAAAAGAAGGTACTCAGTTTGCCGGTATTTCCGAACTGTTGATAGATGGTCCGGCTGCCCGGGAACCTCTTTATTTTATACGTGATTTTGAACCTTACTGGGGAATGCGCGGACCTTCGGTGCACATGAAATATACTTTGCCGGAAGAACCGATTGAATATTTTTATAATGAAATAACTGTACCTGAGGGAGAAGATAAAATAGGTAGTTATTTTATGACCAATGGTTTTGGGGAAGGATATTGTGGTATCCAGGCGAATAGCGACAAAGAGCGTCGTATTTTATTTTCTGTATGGAGCCCGTTTGAAACGGATGATCCGAAAGCGATACCGGAAGATCACCGTATTAAATTACTGGCACAGGGAAAGGACGTTCATATCGGCGAGTTTGGTAATGAGGGTTCTGGCGGACAAAGTTATTTGATTTATCCCTGGAAAGCAGGTGAAACTTATCGTGTAATTACACGCGTTCATCCGGATGGGAAAGGAAATACCGCTTATTATGCCTGGTTTTTTGCCCCTGAAGAAAATCAATGGCGCCTGATAGCCGGGTTCTTGCGTCCGCAGACAAATGTGTGGTATACCGGAGCACATTCTTTCCTTGAAAACTTTATACCCGGACAAGGCTATCTGGAACGTAGCGTCCGTTTCGGAAACCAATGGGCACGTACGGCAAAAGGGGAATGGAAAGAACTTACCGAAGGTATGTTTACTTATGATGCTACAGCCCGTGCCGGGGTTCGTCAGGATTATGCCGGTGGCGTAGCTGATAATATGTTTTTCCTTCGTAACGGCGGTTTCTTCAATGATAATACAGAGTTTAAATCTATGTTTACCCGTCAGCCGAACGGCATTGTTCCTGAGGTGGATGTAAGCAAGTTACCCTTATAAGATAGGCTGTTATGTATAAAAATTTGGTTTCAGTACTTGTCTTATTTTTTGCCTTTTTGTCTTGTTCCTTTTCTTCCCAAAAGGATCTTGAAGGAGGTGTGTTGTGGGAAATCTCTGGAAATGGGCTTGAAAAGCCTTCTTATCTTTTGGGAACGTGGCATGGAACTTTCGATATATTGTATAGTTATGTTGATAGTATTCCCGGTTTTCAAAAAGCGTTCGATACCTGTACGCAATATGTGGGAGAAGCAGAAAATATAGATAATATGGAAGAGTTTATGTCTTCGTTTGACCCCAAATTGCCAAGGGATACTTCTTATACAAATTTATTGGATGAACCTGAATATTCATTTCTGGACTCTGTGTTGGTTAGCCGAATGAATGTTCCTTTGGATAAAATGTATTTGAAGCCGGCTTTTCTGGCATTGGTACTTAGTCAGATGGAGGAACAAGCTAAGCTGGTGAAGGCAGGATACAGCCAGGGGCAAATTGATAGTATGCGAACTCAGGTCATGGATGTGGTATTGTACACAAGTGCAAAAGACAAGCAATATAATGTGTTGGGTTTGGAGACAATCAAGGAACAATTGGATATGTTATTTCCTGAGGGTAATCTGAAAGAGGAAGCCTCCCAGTTGATCATCGCTTTACGAGACCAGAAAGTACAGACTCTTTTGATAGATGAATTGCATAGTGCTTACCGGTCACAGGATATAAACCGTATAGTTGATTGTGAGAAAAAGATTCGTTCGGCTTTTCAGGATGAACCTCTGTATAGTAAGGAATATGACGATTTTTTAGAAAAGATGATAGACCAAAGGAACCGGGACTGGGTACAAAAGTTACCCGGATTAATTAAAGATAATCCGACATTCATAGCAGTCGGTGTTCGTCATTTACCTGGTAAAAATGGAGTTATTTGTCTTTTACGGGAAAAGGGGTATCGGGTGGAAGCCTTCAGATAAAAAAGATAGAATTATACTTTAAAGTGCACTCCTTAAGTTGAATATAACTAAGGAGTGCATTTTGTATAAAGTCGAGTTAATTAGTCTTCTGTTGATGTTATTCAACGATATACCAGTTGTATCCTTTGGCCGGTATGGTAATAGGAATGGTAACGGAATAGTCGCGTTCCAATGCATATACCTGTATATTTTTGTCTTGTTCTTTTATGGTTACCTTATCGGTCAGCCCTGTATAATAAAGAGGAATTTTGATCTCTTTGTGTACAGGAACATCCAGCGGGTTGTAAACGGAGATGAAGCCTTTCTGTTTCAGTGCCGGGTTTACGTGCATGATCCCATCCCAGTCTTGTCCGTCGGGTCGGCGGAGGTGGATAATGTCGGAATCCAGTATCTGACGGTATTTTTTATAGAAAGAGACCCATTTGTCTACGAGTTCTTTTGTTGCTTCGGTATCGTATAGACGCGGTCCGCGATAACAAGCTTGTACGCCTGCCCCGAACAGATTCCGGAGCCGTGTTTCGTAATGGTCCAGATGCTCATTCAGAGGCTCGATCGTAGCAGCTTCACCTCCTCCGTGATATTGGGTGAGGGGAACGAACATGAATCCCATGCTGGGTGTTTTCTGCCAGGTTCCGTCATAGATATTTTGTCGTTCGATGATTTCCTGATAGGCACGGGGTAACGACCAGTTGGTCTCTACATATCCCATCGGTGTTTTGTTGGAACCGCTGAGGAAATACCAGTCCGGAACGTTCAGATAGACTCCGTTCGCCCGGCACCAACGATAGAAGGAGCTGATTTTCTTCCATTGCTGCCATTGGGAATCGAGATACCCTTTGTGCCCGCTGTGAGAAGTGGAAGTGCAGGGATCTCCGGGATACGAACCGTCGTTTTCAAAGACGTTCATGCCTGTTGTCGTAAAGAAATTCTGTAATTTACGGAAGTAGGTATCTCCCCAATCGGATGCGATACAGGGAGATACGCCGAACCGGCTACCTTCTTCACGTGTTTTGGCCGGTTTCCCGGTTCTATGACTAATTGCGGCGTCTGTCTCTTTTGCTCCCCGGCTAGCCAGCAGGGAGTAACCTCCGATGGCGATACCTTTTCCGGCGGCATAGTCGCTTAATTCTTTCATTCGTTGCAGATAAGAAGCTGAATCATTCTCAATCTTGAATCCGCTGCCGAAAGTCATGATGACCATTTCGAAGCCGACGGCGGCACATTGGTCGATGGCCTGTTTGACCGCTTCGCTATCCGATTGGCGTACGTGCATAAATATCGGATTCTCTTGTGTCCAGGGAGCCATCATGCGCCAGAACTTACATTCTGCCAAGCCACGTCGTTCCCGGTCGGTCGCATCCCGTAGCATCTCGAATGCCGTACAGGATTCAAAACTATCACCGGCCTTGATTTCCATTCCTGGGCCGAGTAGGGGAGTGACTTCCAGACGAGCGGGTTTGTATTGTCCGTAGTAACGTATTCCGGTAAATTCATATTCGGGATGGTCGAATACCCAGCGGACAGCCGGATTGTCTTTCATTGCTTCCATATCGCCGCCCATGGCATAGTCGGTAACGACAAACAGCTGGGTGAAACGGTCTATATAGTCACGTGGTGCATCTGTCTGTACCGGTTGTTTACGAAAATCTTGGGTGTAAACACCCGGCTCTTGTGCCATCATGCGTACTTCGTGCGGTTCGCCGTAATGTACTTTCGGGGCGGTTTCCACTAAGGCGAGTATTTCAGATTTGAAAGAGTCGAGCGTAACGGTTTCCGTTCCTTTGTTTTCGATCTCGATCCATTTAGCAAGGATAGGGGCACCGTCATACAGTTCGTAGATGACGCGTACTCTCAGCTCTTTACATTCCCGGGGAGCTGTTGCCGGTGCCTGGTAATTGAATGTGATCCGTTTTCCCGGAGCCGGCCAGGGATATACATTCGAGATCCATTGAGAGTTGGGTTTCCAGGGAAAGCGTTCTTTGCTTTCGCTTATCTGGTAATCGACTAACGTAAAGGCTGAGTCGCAAGCCTGCATCGTGTCGATAAATTCTTCTGTCAGAAAGTTATTGACGGGTTGCCCGGTCAGTCCTCCGACAGGGTATTCTTTTCCGTTGATGACAAGGAGGGCTTCAGGGCGCACTGCCCGTAATTCGTTTTCTCCGGTCATCAGGTTGTCAAGGGCGATGGTTGCTGCGTTAGGGGCAAGCAGAAAAGTGCGGCGCAGGAGGCCGTTGCTCAGTTCGAGACGTTTCCCCTCATGGGTAGTCTGTACATTTGACTTGTAGGAAGAACCGTCGATCAGCCAATCCTGGGCGGATAAACTGAGGACTGAGAAAAAAAATAAAGCTATTATTTGTAAAATGTGTTTCATAATATGATTTTGTCCGATGTTATTTTTTCATTTTATAAATCTCGCATGCGGCCATCAGAAAAGCGCCCGTTCCGTATAATTCTGTCATATCACGAGTCACTTTGCGCGGATCGGCACCGACTGGCTGTACCCATCCCAGTTTACCGTTTGGTTCTACTGCCGAGACAAGAGCTTTCCATCCTTTTTCGATAACAGGAAGGTATTTATCTGCCGGAAGATACCCCTGATTCACCCCGTATGCAAGACCATAGACGATAAAACCGGTCGCACTGGTTTCCGGCGACGGATAACTTTCCGGGTCCAACAGGCTGGCATGCCAATAGCCGTCTTTGCTTTGCAGTCCGGCTAGCCGTTCGCTTATTTCCTGAAACAACTGGAGGTAAAAGGGACGATATTCCGTATCATCAACAGGTAATGTTTTCAATATTTCTGCCAGACCGCCGATCACCCAGCCGTTTCCGCGTCCCCAAAAGACTTTTTTGCCGTTTGCCTCTTTCTGACCGAAATAGCGGCTATCACGGAAAAAGAGTTTTTCATCTTTATCGTATAAATGATTGTAAGTGGCTTTAAATTCGGTATCGGCGAACATCATATATTTTTTATTGCCGGTGAGGGTGTAAAGGCGGGTATAAACGGCGGGAGCCATGAACAAGGCATCGCACCAGGACCATCTTTCATAGGTGACAGGTTTGCTATAATCGATATCCAATCCTCCTTTGGATGGGTTATTGATGACCCAGTCGATGCGGGCCACGGTAGGGAGAAGCATTTTTTCTTCCTTGTACTTATTATACATATCCAGATAAGTCTGTGAGACACAAACGTCGTCGGCATGATACATCCGGTCGGCTACCTGCCAGTGCTGGCGGTTGAAGACCTTTTTCAGCCAGTCGAAGTATTGGGTATCGCCACAGAGTTCGGCCCAGTCGTACATTCCCAAATAGAGAGCACCGGCAATCCAACCTTTGGGTTCGCTGATTGCATATTTATTGTTGGGAAACTCTTTGATCTGCCAGTCGGCAACTTTTCCGGCAACCGATAATATTTCCTGTTTATCAAAGCCTGACCGGGTGTTTTGTTCGATGGAAGGGCTGACGGCCGTTTCTGCAATCAGATTTACGGGCAACAAGGTGGCGGCACTCAGCCCGGCCAGTGCTGCCATGTGTTTTAATGACAATGAATACATAGTTTCTTTTATTAATGATTAACAATAGCCAAAAGAATAAAAGAACTGCATTTGGGATAAGTATAATTATCCCAAATGTGAGTATAAATGTCTCATTGTTTACTTTCCTGATATTCGGTCGGTGACATTCCATAAACCGTCTTAAAACTTCGGGCAAAATAAGAACGGCTGCTGAAACCTACATGCTGCGCTACTTCAGACACATTCATACTCGATTCTTTAAGTAGCTTTGCTCCGGCTTCCAGGCGTATATTCTTGATAAGCTCGATAGGGGATAAGCCGGTAACGGCTTTCACTTTCCTGTAAAAGTTTGCCCGGCTCATACCCAAAGCCTGGTAGATCACTGACACGTCCAGTTCCTGATTGGATATATTGGCTTTCACAATATCTATGTATTGACTGAGGAAGTCGTTGTTCTCTTCCGGTTCTTCCACGCCGAGCTGTTTCAGTGTCGATGATTCTCCGTAGATATTTTTCAATTTCTCCCGGAGTGAGAGGATATTTTTTATACGGGCTTTCAGTAAAGAGACCTGGAACGGTTTTACGATATAATCGTCTGCTCCTGCTTCCAGCCCTTCTTCAATTTGTGAGACCATCGATTTAGCTGTCAACAGAATGACCGGAATATGACAAAAGTTTTGATCTTCTTTGATTCTCATGCAGAGTTCCAGTCCATTCATTTCCGGCATCATCACATCACTGATAACGATATGCGGATACGTTTTATCTATTTGTTCAAGAGCATCTTTTCCATTGATCGCCTTCATGACAATGTAGTCGTGTTGGAGTTGCTGTTCCAGATATTCCAATACTTCCTGATTATCGTCAACCAGTAAGACTGTTTGTTTATTACGGGTTTCTGTTTCTTCAACCAGCAACGCTACTTTCTTATTGATCTCGGAAGGATATGAACGGGAAACGTCATTAGCCTGCTCTTTTTGCTTTTCCGTATCCGGCAGGAGTATCATAAAGCAAGTGCCTTTTCCCTCGGCACTTGTAGCCCAGATAGATCCCTGGTGTTGCTGGACGATGGAACGAGTCAGGCTAAGGCCGATACCGGTACCGGATACCTGTTTGTAGATATCTTCTTTGGCACGGTAGAATGGCTCGAATATTTTGTCGGCTTCTCCCTGGTTGAATCCCATTCCGGTATCTGTTATTTCGATAAACAAGTAACTGCTTTCTATCAAAGTAGAAACTTGCTGTTCCGGGAACATCGGTAAACCTTCGCAATAGGGCTGGGCTATTTGCCGTATGCGGATGGTTACCTGACCACCGGACGAAGTGAATTTGAATGCATTGGACAACAGATTGAAAAAGACTTTTTCGATCTCCGCCTCATCGTAACAAGTGAAGAATGATTCCGGCAATTTATTATCCAGTGTGAAAGTAATCTCCCGGTTCGCTGCAACACTTTCGAATGAATGATACATTTCCTGTATGAACGCACTAAAATTAAAACGAGTCTTCTGGAGGATTGTTTTTCCGGCTTCATATTTCTGGATATCCATTAAATTGTTTACCAGCAGTAACATTCTTCCTGTATTTTTCTTGATCAGTTGCAAGGCATCTTTCACTTCCGGAGAGAAGGTTACCCGTTGAAGAAGATCATTC
Source organism: Parabacteroides sp. AF14-59 (assembly GCF_003479515.1). Lineage (NCBI taxonomy): Bacteria > Pseudomonadati > Bacteroidota > Bacteroidia > Bacteroidales > Tannerellaceae > Parabacteroides > Parabacteroides sp. AF14-59. The sequence goes on from NZ_QUHH01000003.1 coordinate 147,550, forward strand.
AACGGATTAATGATCAATGTAAGGGGTGTTCTCAGTTCATGTGAGAAGTTGGTGAACATCCGCATCCGTTCTTCATGCAGTTCGTTCATCCGTTCCTGTTCCAGCTCCCTGTATTTTTCTTCCCGTTCCCGTTCGTGTTTGAGGTGTTGCCGCTGCACGATCCATATAACGATCAGGGATATGATACACAAATAGATCAGGTAGGCCCACCACGTTTTGTAGAATGGAGGATTGACGGTGATATGCAGTATTGCTTCCCGGGTATTCCAAATGCCGTCGTTGTTGGCTGCTTTTACCCGGAAAGTATATTTTCCGGGTGATAGATTACTGTAATAAGCTTCCCGGCGATGACCGATATTATGCCAGTTATGGTCGGCTCCTTCCATTATATAAGCGTAGGAATTATCCTGAGAATGGATAAAGTTTAAAGCTGAATACCGGATCGTGATATTTCCCTGGTTGGCTTCAAGTGTGACGTTATTATCATACTGCAGAGGCAATAACTCCTGATAGGTTGCTTGCCCTTCCGGATCTTCCTGAGTGTTTATAAGCAATGAGGTTATATAAACTGGGGGAATATTGGGATTCGTTATCACTTTTTGCGGATTGATCGCCAGTATTCCTTTATTTCCCGGGAAATAGAGGGTTCCGTCTTTCGATACACAATTATTGGCATAGAGTGTGTATTCTTGTGTCGGACTGTCAATGGGACTGATCAGTTCAAATTTATTTTCCGGACGGTTTAATTTATATAGTTCTTTCACGGTGACCACCCATATATCGCCATTCTTATCGATGGAAAGCGAATTGATGTAACTTTCCGACAGTCCATCCTCTTTCTGATAATTCTGTATTAAGTTCAACTCTTTATCCAGCCGGAATAAACCACCTTTGGTGGTGGCTATCCATATGTATTGTTCGACATCTTTCAATGCACCGGTGATACTTCCTAATCGTTTGTTTTTCTCACCGTTCTGTAACCGGGCAGTGAGGTCCGTTACTGTTTCTTCGTTCATGTCATAGACGAAAACACTATCGCTGATCGCACCAAATAAAAAGATATCCTGTTCGAGTTCTTTGATCAGGCACATTCCTTTGAATTGTTTTTCTCTGCCATCGACATTGAATTTATTGATTGTTTTCCCTTTATCGACTATAACTGTCTGGCTTGGTGTATTGGTCGGAATCCATAACCGTTTTCTGCTGTCAATATATAAGGTATTAATGTCGTTATATTTATAGTCATGTATTTTTTGATATTGTTTACTATGAATCGAAAAGAGATAAACAGACCCGAAATGGGTCGCACAAAAAATAGAATCTCCCTGTATCAAAATGGATTTGAGGATATTTATTTCATAATTCCCGGCTTGTAACGGTTTAATGGGATAGATCCTTTGTTCCTCATTGTTCGGATTATAATAAAGTAATCCGGCTCCTTCCGTTGCGAACCACATATTACCGTCGTTATCTTCCTGACCTTGTCCTATGATACCGGCAAAGGCATTCGGCGTGATGAATGAGGTCGGTCTATAAAACGGGCTGTGGTAATTGACTCCGGCAGAATAGGTTCCGACCCATAATGTTTGATCACGGTCGATCAGCATGCTGTGAATGGAGTAATGGCTGAGTGCCCCCTTTGCATTCATGTCCATATCGATGGACTTGATAATCATAGTTTGAGTATTCAGTATATTTAAACCTCTGAATGTGCCGATCAGAATAGAGTCATTACCGAATGGAATAAGGTGACGGATCGAATTGTTATTCAGGCCGGAGTTGTCTGTGTCCAGCCGGGTAAAAGTCTCATCTTTTTTGTTATATATACATAGCCCGTGTTCATTGGTTCCAATGAAAATGTTATTATCAGGACCTTTTAATAAAGTGGATATAGTGCTATTAGGTAGTTTCTGCCGATTATTGGCGCTATCCGGAAGATAATGTTTTTTTCGTTTCCAGTCGCTGGAGAATATATATAATCCTCTGTCTTCCGTTCCGAGAAAGATATCTCCGTCGTTATCCTGAATGACAGAGTGAATAGGAGCCTCGAAATTTTTCAGGAAAGACATTTCCTCTACCGTTTTATCCGGATTACATTTTAATACGCTTCGGGTGGTGAATGCATATAAATCGCCGTTGGTATGGTATAGAAAGTTATTGACGGCATTAGTCGTAATTGAGGGATTAATTGTTCTGGGATAGAAACGGGAGATCTGCTGTGTTTTATAGTCAATGCAGTTCACACCGTTGGAGGTTCCTATCCATATGTTTTTATTTTTGTCTTCGTTGATCTTGCGGATATAATTATCACTGATTGAAGCCGGGTTGTTTACTTCGTTTTGATACAGTTTAAATTCATATCCATCATAACGGTTTGCCCCATTACGGGTTCCGAACCATATATATCCGTCCGAATCCTGGAAAATATTAAGCACTGAGACTTGGGAAAGCCCGTCTTCCACTCCCAGGTGTGAAAAGAAGAACGGGTTGTTGTTGTTTCCATAACCGGAAATGGTATGGATGAGTAAAATGATAAGTATGTGTATTTGTTTGTGTATTCTCGCCATATGTATTCAACGTGTGGTTTTGCAGGAGCAATATAGTTGTTTTTATCTGTACAAAGGTAATAAATATGGAGCTATTTGCCGAAATAGAGACGATCTTAATCGGTAATGAGATGATTTTATTAGCAGAAACGGATGCTCGGAGGTATATTTGCAACTCATTCAATTAACAAATCATGAATAAACGAGTATTAAGTTTAACCTTATTATTAGCCTGTCTGGGATTTGTGTCGATGCAGGCGGAAGGCCGGAAAGTGGAATCTTTTAATTCCGGCTGGTCATTTAAGAAGGCTCCGGCTGAAAAAGAGTTGGCTGTAAATGCCCGAAAATGGGATAGTGGTTGGTCAGAAGTGGAAATACCCCATACCTGGAATGCTAAAGATATGCAGGTACAGGCTAATAGCTTTTATGAAGGGGCTGCTTATTACAAGAAACAATATTTTTTCCCTGCGGAATTAAAGGATAAACGTGTCTTTTTACGTTTTGAAGGTATCGGCTCTTGTTCCGAAGTGTTTGTGAACGGAGTGTTGGCTACTACCCATAAAGGAGGATACTCGGCTTTTGCCTGTGAGATCGGTCCGTTATTGAAAGCGGGAGAAGAAAATGAGATTATGGTGAAAGCGGACAATAAATCGCGTCCGGATGTGATTCCCGTCAACCATAATCTGTTCGGGGTGTATGGCGGTATCTATCGTCCGGTATGGTTGATCGTAACAGAACCGTATAACATCAGTGTGACTGATTGTGCTTCTCCGGGTGTTTATATTACCCAAAAGAATGTGTCTAAGAAACAGGCGGAGGTAAAAGTAAAGGTGAAACTGGATAACGGTACTCTGCAACCGGTCCCTGTGACTTTGCAGAATACGATCTATGACCAGGAAGGGAAACAGATTGCAACGAACAGTCAGTCTTTCGAATTGACGGCACAGGGCGAACAGGCTTACGAGTCTTCTTTCACGATCAAGAAACCGACTTTGTGGCAGGGACGTGAGAATCCTTATCTGTATAAGGTTGTCAGCCGTCTGATCAAAGACGGACAGGTGATCGACGAAATGGTACAGCCGTTAGGGTTGCGTAAATATGAGATCGTTGCCGGTAAAGGATTCTATCTGAACGGTGAGAAGTATCCGATGTATGGTGTTACCCGTCATCAGGACTGGTGGAGACTGGGTAGTGCGTTGAAGAATGAGAACCATGACTTCGATCTGGCTACGATCATGGATGTCGGTGCGACAACCGTCCGTTTTGCTCATTACCAGCAGTCGGATTATTTATATTCCCGCTGCGACAGCCTGGGATTGATCATCTGGGCGGAAATACCGTTTGTGAACCGTGTCACGGGTCAGGAAGCAGAAAACTGCCGGAACCAGTTGCGTGAAATGATCCGCCAGAGCTTCAATCACCCGTCTATTTATGTGTGGGGACTGCATAACGAAGTGTATCAGCCGCATCAATATACCAAAGAACTGACGCAATCTCTGCATGACCTGGCTAAGACGGAAGATCCGGATCGTTACACAGTATCGGTAAACGGATATGGTCATATGGAACATCCGGTGAACCTGGTTGCCGATATTCAGGGAATGAACCGTTATTTCGGTTGGTATGAAAAGAAAATACAGGATATCAAACCCTGGGTGGAAGGATTGGAAAAAGAATATCCTCATCAGAAACTGATGCTGACCGAGTACGGTGCTGATGCCAACCTGAACCATCAGACCGAATATCTGGGAGATGCCCTGAACTGGACAAAAGAATTTTATCCGGAGACATTTGCTACCAAGACTCACGAATATCAGTGGAGCGTGATCGCGGCCCATCCGTATATCATTGCTTCTTACCTTTGGAATACGTTTGACTTCTGTGCCCCGATGTGGGTGCGTGGCGGTGTTCCGGCCCGGAATATGAAAGGACTGGTTACTTTTGACCGTAAGATTAAGAAAGATTCTTATTTCTGGTATAAGGCCAACTGGAGCAAAGATCCGGTATTGTACCTGACACAACGTCGTAACTGGGATCGTGAGAAAAAGGAAACTTCAGTGACGGTTTATTCAAATATCGGTACGCCGAAAGTGTACCTGAACGGCAAAGAACTGGCCGGTATCCGTGAAGGTTATACGCCCGTACATTATATTATAGATAATGTGACGCTCGATATGGGTAAGAATATTGTAAAGACGGTCGTTGTAAAAGACGGCAAGACGTACGAAGATGAGATCGAATGGATGTATAGCGGAGAAAAGAAACGCGATTCGGACCAGTCGATCAATAAAGAAGAACATGCCGGATTCTGATCTTTTTCCCGGAATTAAATGATAGATAAAATCCCGGTATTACTCCTGAAAGCCAAAAGGCAGGGGAGTGATACCGGGATTTACTTTTTACCATCCGTTGTAATGTATCTGTTTCTTGTTGAATTTATCTTTCGGCTTTTCTATTCCCGTAGGGTAACCGACCGGAATAACTGTCAGCGGAACGATATGGTCGGGAAGATGCAATGCTTCCCGTACAACATTCATCCGTTCGGGATAAGGATAGGCGGCAGTCCATACGGCTCCCAGTCCTAACGATTCGGCAGCCAGCAGTACGTTTTGTGCAGCAGCAGAACAATCCAACTGCCAGGCATTGCCGGATTTGACGGTATCGCCACATACGATAATGGCTTGTTTAGTCTCTTTCAGCATACGTGCCAGGGGTAATCCGTCTCCCATGGTATCCAGGATATCACGGTCTGTTACGATGATAAACTCCCAGGGGCGGCGGTCTCTGGATGAAGGGGCTGCCATTCCTGCACGGACTAATGTTTCCAGCTTCTCTTTTTCAACCGGCTGTTGTGTATATTTGCGTACGCTTTTGCGGTTGAAGATTGTTTCCAATGTTTGGTTTTCTTCCTGACTGTCTTTTGATTCTGTATTGCTGTTACAGGCAATCAGGATAGAGAATAATGCGATAAAAGAATATGTCCATTTCATACTGCAAACATACAAATTGAAACGGATAAAATCCGGAATTACAATAATATTATTTCTATCTTTGTGAAGTCACTTTAAAAATCAAAATCATGTCGATCAATTCAATAAACAGGCGTCGGGAAGACTTGATAAAGCAGATCAGTCAAATAGAAGACGAAGAATTGCTGATCTCTCTGGAAGATCAGATATTTGCTTACCAACAGCAAGGTGATCGAGAGCCATTGTCATCTCCGGAGAGTTTTCAGATTCGTTCCGCAGAACATTTTCGTAGCCTGATCGATCAGGTGCTGGATGATGATCGGAATGGGAGGATGTTGGATGCGGATGAAGTTTTTGCTGAATTGGAAAAAGAATGGGGTATTGAAGAGGAAGCTGGCAATAGATGAAAAAGTTAAAACGTATCATGTCTCCTTTGGCTAAAAGACAATTAAAAGAATTGAAAGCTTTTAATCAAGTCTTGTATGGAGAGTCAAGAGCCAACCAAATATATTTTTCAATAAAGGAATGTCTTCAGGTTTTGGCTGATTTTCCGGGTTTAGGTTATGTAGAGCCTACATTAAGAGACTATCCTCAATGTTTTCGGACTTTTGTTCAGCATTCGAATTTAAAGATCGTTTACTGGATAGAAGCAGGTGCCGTAAAAATAGCCATGTTCTTTGATACTCACCAAGAACCAGGAAAGCTACGTTATACAATAGAACATAGCTCCGACTGGGTATGTGAAGATATGGAACCTTACGGTTGAGTCAACTTCTGACATTCAAAGCAATAATAGATACTTCCTCCCATATAACTCTCTTTGCGTATATCTTCTCCGCAAACCGGGCAAGGCTTGCCGGTTGTATCTTTGGATAATATGGGGATATAGCGGCCTTTATTTCCGAGCAGGTCTGTTTCCGAATTACGTCCGCCTGCCTGATAGATTTCCTGAAGTGTCGCTTTAGTGCAATGAAACAACGTATCTTTCTGTTCTTCAGATAATATGTTGATACGAGTCTTAGGATGGATACATGCTTTGAACAGGATGTCCTGTAAAACTCCGTTTCCTAATCCCGGTATCGTTTGCTCGGTCGCAAGGAAAGCCTTTGCCGTTTTCTTTTGTTTCTCCTCACTGTTTATCAGGCTCAGAAAATAGGTTTTGTCGAAAGCTTCCGAAAGCACTTGTGGTTTGGTACGTGCCCCTTCACGATAGGAGCTGAAGCTGCAATCGAAAGCACCGTCAGGAAAACACATGACTGCCCCGTACATCCGGACGGATCCCATGATACAACTCTCGTCTTCGAAAGCAATGAGCAACTGGTGTTTTTCCGGTATCTTTTCACCGGGAGCGTAGTACCGGATATTCATCCCGTCTCCGAATAATAAACGCACATCTTCTATATCTATCTCGATCAGACCACCATAGGCATGGGCTTCCCCGATTATCTTACCGGTAAGCATCCCCGAATAATTAGCCGGATCTCCATAGAACCATGCAAACTTATGAGGTGTATATCCTGCGCTGACAAATGTAATTCTTTTCCCTTTAATCGTTTGATTCATCTGCTCGGAGATGTACAAGGCTTCCGGTGCTTCTATCATTTTTAACAGGTTTATTCGTTATGTATGTTTTTACTTGGTAAACATACGAATATATCTCTGTTTAGAAAGCAACCGGATCGCTTTTTCTGAAGAAATAAATAAAATAATTAGTTTTTTCTTGTGATGTTACCGCTGGGTAACTTATGTTTGTGACCGAATGGTAACAACAGTAAGAATGATGGAAAAAGAAAGAATGAGTAAAAACAGAGAACTGACAGAGTTGGCTTTCCTGAAGGCGATAGATGACTTGATAGAGGAAGACGGTTTTGAAAACCTCGGAGTAAATGCCGTGGCAGCAAAAGCCGGATTGTCGAAGATGTTGATCTATCGTTATTTTGAATCGTTGGACGGACTGATCGTCGCCTATATTCAACGGAATGACTATTGGATCAACCTGGAGCCGGAATTGCCTGATGTAGCACATTTGGGAGACTTTGTCAAGAAGTTATTTCGTGATCAGATCACGATGTTGCGCGACAGTTACACCTTGAGACGGTTGTATCGCTGGGAGCTTTCAGCGAAAAATAAAGTAATAAAAGAGTTACGCGAAAGGAGGGAGGCAAAAGGCATCTGGCTGATTGAAGCAGTCAGCCGATTAACGAACCGGCCGAAAGAGGATATCGCCGTTATGGCGACTGTCCTGACTTCTTCCATCACTTATCTTGTCCTGCTGGAAGAAAATTGTCCGGTTTACAATGGCTTCAAACTGCAAAGTGAGACAGGCTGGGAACAACTGGAGAAAGGATTAGACCGATTGATCGATAACTGGATTAAAAATTATAAAAATGAATAAGACAAGTATTTTTGCTGGAGCCTGCATGGTTTTGCTGGCTTGTTGTTCATGCAACAATGATTTGGTGGAATATAAAAAGAATGACCTGAAAATCACGTTGGAGAAAGGCGAATCATGGCTGCATGACTTTCCCTTGTTCCTGGGAATAAGCAAAAAGAATCCTCCTCAGATTGCTATATGGTTGGAAGACAAGGACGGCAACTATCTATCTACTGTTTATGTGACTCATAAGATCGCGACCCAGAGCTGGCAAATGGCAGGTAAAAACAGGAGGAAGGAGTCTTTGCCGCATTGGAGTTACTCACGTGGAGTAAAATATGATGACGGACTGTATCTACCGACCAAAAAAGAACCTTTTACGGATGGTCTGACAGGAGCGACCCCGCATGACGGTTTCGATGTTAAGATGCAGCCTGCAGAAGGATTGAAGCAGTTCAGAGTGAAAATAGAGATCAATCATTCCACCGATTTTAATGACAACTATCCAAAATCGGCTCAGGAGGGAGATAAGAATTATTCAGGTGGAAAGGAGGGGAGCGGACAACCTGCCGTTATTTATGCTGCGGATATCGACCTGTTGTCGGATCTTACATCGTATGTCGCTACGCTGGTCGGACATAGTTCGCCGGACGGAAGTGACGGACAGATATATCCGGATACCTCTTCCCTGACCTCCGCTTTACAGATTGTAAAACAGATCACAATAACGATCCAGCCATGAAACAATACCTGTTCGTATTTTTCTTTATTCTGATACCTTTTGTGTCAAAAGGTCAAACGGATTATAAACCTGTTCAATATCAGGTAACTGTCAGTACGGGGATTCCGATGAACACGCCTTCTGCTGTCCCGTTCGTACTGGAGGGTAAAGCGTTTTATCGTTTTAGTAATCGTTTTTCGGTTGGATTAGGGAGCGGCTTTTCCTTTTATAACGGACATATTCTGATCCCTTTAACCGGTAATTTGCAATTCGATCTGTTGAAACCGGCCCGGTTTACTCCTTATCTCGATTGTTCGGCCGGTTATTCTTTTGCTCCTTCCGGAAAGGTGGTGGGAGGATTTTATTTGTCGCCTTCCGTCGGGGTCCGGATGAATGTATGGTCTGATAAGAAACTTTTGTTTGCTTTGGGATATGGGCTGCAGGGACTAAAACGTTTGCGGGAATATTCAACCTCCCATTTTGTTTCCTCTTATGAAGAATCATTGAATTATCATTGTCTTTCAGTCAAACTGGGTGTCGTTTTTTGAACTTTATTAAACTGATTTTACCTGTAAAGATTAAAAACTAATGTACCTTTGTTGTGTTATTACTAAAGAATAACGGAATAAATGTATGAGAAAAAGAAATAATTGGCAGGTAATCAAGGGCCAACCACTTACCGAACTAGATAAAAAGATTCTCTATCTCCAGAATAAAGGTCATTTGGTTCCTTCCCGGAAATTGATTAAAACAGAAGAACAGATTGAAGGTATCCGCAAAAGCGGAGTTGTAAATTCAGGAATCCTCGATTTAGTGGGGAAGGAAATAAAAGCCGGTATGTCGACCGCTGAAATAGATAAACTGGTCTATGACTATACGGTTTCCCACGGGGCTATCCCGGCTCCGTTGAATTTTGAGGGATTCCCGAAAAGTGTCTGTACTTCCGTCAATGAGGTTGTTTGTCATGGAATTCCCAGTGAAAAAGAGATATTGAGAGATGGTGATATCATCAATGTGGATGTTTCTACGATCCTGGACGGTTATTATTCGGATGCTTCCCGGATGTATATGATCGGCAAGGTTTCTCCAGAAAAAGAAAAATTGGTGCGTGTGGCAAAGGAATGCCTGGAAATAGGTATGGAAGCTGCTAAACCGTTCGGTTATGTGGGCGATATCGGTCATGCGATCCAGAAACATGCGGAGAAGAATGGTTTTTCTGTAGTCCGTGACTTATGCGGTCATGGAGTAGGCCTGGAATTTCATGAAGAGCCGGAAGTTACCCATTTCGGCCGTAAAGGAACCGGTATGTTACTAGTTCCGGGCATGGTTTTCACTATCGAGCCGATGATCAATATGGGAACATATCGTGTTTATATTGCGGAAGAAGATGGCTGGACTGTCATTACCGACGACGAACTTCCTTCCGCCCAATGGGAACATACTTTCGTGATGCGGGAAGACGGACTGGAGATATTATCCGATTAAAGTAAGTTTTATTGTTGAAATACTTATGTTTTTCTGATAAAATACTTATGTGTCTGGAAACAAATACTTAAGTGTTTTAGCATGAATCCATAAGTATTTCAAACAGTACGTTGCAGGTTTCAGGTGGTTTAAATATTTATAAACCATCTATTTATCCTGAAGGGTTTATTTTTCCTTGCATTTATGAGGCTGTATGTAATCCCATTCCTGCAGTTTCCCGTCAAGCAGACGTAACCTATAAGTTCCCTCCACATAGTCAACGTATCCAAGCGTCTCCAGATAACCTGTAGGAGTTTGTTTTACTTCCAGCCTTTTATAAGTATTCCCCATAATATTTATAACATCCTGCCTTGCCATTCCCAATTCCAGTTTCTGAATATTGTTATCAGCAGCCATCGCGTTTGATAGCGTTGCTCCGCAGGAAGTTAACAGGCATATCGAAAGAACTGATAAAAGTGCATATTTAATTATATTCATGGTATGTTTGCTATCCGTTAATTTCTGACAAATAATGAACTTTCGCAATATACTACTATTATTTGATATGTGGTAGGTATCTATTGAAAATAAACATATATGTTTTGTCTGCAAAGCATATATGTTTTGAAGTCAAAAGTCCCTAGTTTTGTATTCAAAAGACCCTGGTTTTCCGAAAAAGGCGGCTGTATAATTACTTTTCATTCCGAAGCCCCGGATATCAACGCATGAAAATGACTGAAACCTGAAACGTGTATTATTGTATCTCCCGCCATGATGTTTAATAAAGGTGATAACAAGCTCTCCGCCGTCTTTGGTTGTGAAAAGGAATAACATTTTAAGTTTCATAAGCGGATAATTTTATACTCAGACAATATGTACTCAGATAATAAAGTATTACATTTGTCGGCATATCTGATAACATGAGAAAAGAAATGAAACGAATACTATTACTTATTTTGATTTGTTGCCACCTATTACCGGCAACTGCGCAGAAAAACGCCGCTCCTAAATGGATGGACAAAAGTAAAAAAGCTGTTGTTTTAATCACTACATACGGGAAAGACGGAACCAAACTTACCTCGGGAACAGGTATTTTTGTTTCTGAAACAGGGGATGTCCTTACAGCTTACGATCTGTTCAAAGGGGCAGAAAAGGCAACGGTGACGGATGTGGAAGGAAAAACATATCCGGTTACAACGGTCGTCGGTGCGGATGAATTGTATGATGTTATAAAGGTGAAAGCGGAAACTCCCAAAAAGGTACAGTTCTTTTCTATCGCTGCCGATCCGCTGGCTGTAGGTGCTGTAGCTTATTTATTACCCTATACAACAGAAAAAAAAGCTGATTTCGAACAGGGAACGATTACGGAGGTCAGCAAACTGAAAGATCCGTACAGTTACTACAAATTATCCATTCCGTTGGAAGATGCCCGGGTGAACTCGCCGATATTGAATGCCGAAGGTGAAGTTTTCGGTTTGGCGCAGGCTGATGCATCCGGAAAGAAAGATGTATCGTATGCCGTTTCGGCATCTTATGTGAATAGTCTGTCTATAGCTCCCACCGATTTCCTGAATTCCGTATATAATAGTATAGGGATAAAGAAAGCATGGCCGGCAGATGTAGAGCAGGCCCAGGTCGCTTTGTTCCTGAAAGGAAGTACACAGGATGTAAAAACATATCTGGAAACATTGAACGATTTTATCGCGACGTTCCCGAGTTCTGTTGACGGCTATCTGAACCGTGCCAATCATTATGCCGGACGCCGTGCCGAACTGGCTTCTACTCCTGCCGAGCAGGATAAGTATCTGAAATTGGCGTTGGACGATATTGAAACAGCTTCCAAATACAGCAATAAAAAAGGAGATGTATATTATAATAAAGCGAAACTGATCTATAGCGTAGCTGCCACCGATACGACTTTGACCGATCCGGCATGGACTGTACAGGCTGCAATGGAAACAATTCAGAAAGCTATAAGTGAAGAAGATCTTCCGGTTTATCATCAGTTGGCGGGAGATATTCATTTCTTCCTGAAAGAATTCGACCAGGCTTATAACGAATATATGATCGTGAACAATAGTGACCTGGCATCGCCTAACTCTTTCTATTGGGCTGCTAAGGCTAAGGAAAATACACCCGGATTCAATATCGGAGATGTGATCGCCCTGCTGGATAATGCTGTAGAAAAGTGTGGGTTACCGCTTACATCCGATGCCGGTCAGTTTATTCTGGAGCGTGTGGACTGGAAACTCCGTCTGTCACAGTATGCAGAAGCGGTCGAAGATTATGACTTGTATTATAAAGCAATGAACGGCAGTGTCGGCAGCGATTTTTATTTCTACCGCGAACAGGCTAAATTCCGTGCCGGCGATATGGATGGTGCTTTGGCTGATATCAAAGAAGCCGTTCGCCAGAGTCCGGATATCCCGGATTACCGTGCGGAAGAAGCGTCTGTGTATGTTCGTTTGAAAAACTATACGGAAGCATTGGCATGTATTGATGAGGCATTGAAGGTTGCTCCTGATTTTGCAGCTTGTTATCGTCTGAAAGGTATTTGTTATGTGCGCATGGAAAAGAAAGCAGAAGCCTGTGAAGCCTTGAATAAAGCAAAAGAACTGGGTGATCCGTTAGCTGAAAGACTGATAAAGGAACATTGTAAATAAGGACCGGATATGAATAACGTGAAAAGTATTTTCATTATTGCAGCTGTGGGCTTGTGCCTGATCGGTACAAGTGGTTGTAAAGGTAAGTCGGAGCAGGGGGGAGATCAAACAGTAGAGAAGACAGGAACCCGTGCGAAAGTTAAGGCGACTCTTTTTGATAAATCACTTCCCGAGATCAAGGAATTTGTCAATGGAAAGTGGGAATTGGTCAGCGGCCAGAACGCCGGTCAGCTTTGCGAGTTTGAAAATACTTTCATTGTATTTGACGGTGATAAATATATCTGGTCGGAAGATGGCAAAGACGAACCCGGCGATCTGAACTGGCGGAAAGCTGATACGGGGGTAGGATACGAAGCCTATCTGATGGATGTCTTTTATGCAACCAATCCGGCTTATCCGTTGTCGATAAACGGCGATACCTTGTTTATCCAGGATTGTACGGAGACTGGGTATAAATATACGTTGGTACGACGCTAGCTATAACAAGTGCTTTCGGTTTTAACAGGCAGTATCGGCAATCATAAGAGAACGCTTTGCGTTCTCTGAAAGGCCTCAGCTGGTGAGCGTTAAGCGCAGCATCCGTAGAGAGCGTCCGGAGCATCCGCTGTTTGAGCGCAGCGAGTTTCGGAGGCGACAGCGAACGCAGGATGCGGAGTAGCGAGGCAGGTGCAGCCTTGAACTTTTGGTTACTTTTCTTTCAAGAGAAAAGTAACTTTAATCCCACAGACTTAATTGTATTCCCCCTTCCCCTTTGTCCTCTTTTTTCTTTACGGGCTTTTTGGCATCTCCGAAAACAGTTTTTCCTTTGTATTTGTAAGAGTTATCCCGTTCGTATTGTACCCAATCATCGAAATAGTTGTTGGGCGTATAGCCTTTTTCCATCTCCTGTGATATTTTGGAAAGGTTCTTTAGTGCATCGGACTTGTCTTTCTCTCCGAGATGTGCCTTATGGATTGCATTGTTAAACACTTCAATAGTCTCGTCATAAACACTTGTCGGAACCGGGAACGGATGCCCGTCTTTTCCCCCGTGGGCAAAAGAGAAACGTGCCGGATCGGAGAACCGGGAAGGCGTCCCATGTATCACTTCGCTGACTAAAGTGAGTGATTGTAATGTTCTTGGTCCCACTCCCTCCAACAAAAGAAGCGATTCTATATCGGATATATTTGTTTCATGAGCCAGAATCAGAGCTGCTCCCAGCCGTTTAAGATTTACATCTTCAGCTTTTACCTCATGGTGATTGGGAAGGATAATGGAAACTTCGCGCATCAGCTTGTCGGGGGATTCTTTTGTCAGTTCAACAATACCCTCTTTTGTCGGTGCAGCCAGTTTATCCGTCAGATTGAGAATCAATCCCTGGTTCCTTCCGCAAACAGAAGTATGCGGCTCTTCCACAAAAGAACGGAGTGAAGACGAAAGCCAGTGATAACGCCGTGCCATGCGTTCATTCGGGTTCATTCCCTGTTGGATGACAGACCAGTCGCCCTCTTTCGTAACGATAAATGTATGCAGATAAAGCTGAAAACCATCCTGTACAGCTGTGTTATCGACCTTAGCTGCTAGCTTGCTGTGTCTTACCAATTCATTCCCGTTTAATCCGGTTTTGTTGGCTACCTCCAGCAATTGATTAGGTGTTTCTCTCGAAAACTTACCTCTTCCTCCGCAAATATAAACACCAAGTTCTTCTGAACGGTAATTGATCGCTTTTCTCAGGGCATTCATAACAGACGTTGTAATACCAGACGAATGCCAGTCCATTCCCAGCACGCAGCCTAACGATTGGAACCAGAACGGGTCACTCAGGCGTTGCAGCAAAGCCGGACGTCCGTATTCGATGATGATGGCTTCTGCAATAGCTCCGCCAAGCAGGCTCATTCGTTCGGCCAACCAGGGGGGAACGGTTCCGTAATGTAATGGTAAATCTGCTGTACCTCTTTTCATAGATGCGAAGATAGCTAAAAAACAGGATCGGTTCAGTTAATGAAATGCTAATATAAACAACAAAAGAAAAGTCTGTGATGTTATTAATTAGAAATCAAATAGTAACAGCTATGTATTTGGAAGTAAATAAGAACGATCACGTTCAAGGTCCGGTCAATGCACCGATAGAATTAATTGAGTATGCTGATTATCAGTGTCCTTATTGTAGAAAAGCTTATCATATAGTAAAAGATATACAGAAGAAACTTGGTGACAAAGTGCAGTTTGTTTTTCGTAACTTCCCGTTGACGGAGTTACATCCGCACGCTTTGCATGCTGCTATTGCAGCAGAGATCGCAGCTTCTCATGGCAAGTTCTGGGAAATGCACGACCTTCTTTTTGAAAATCAAAATGCGTTGGATGACTATTATCTGCTGGAATATGCTAAGAAGTTAGGAATAAATGCAGCAGAGTTTGAAACGGATTTCGGCAAAGACCGTTTCTATCAGAAAGTAAGAGATGACTACGATTCCGGATTGGAAAATGACGTACAGGGAACGCCAACTTTCTTCGTTAATGGTGAAGTCTTTGACGGGAACTGGACGACTTCCGAATTCATCGAATATCTGGAGTCTTTAATTTCAAAATGAAAATGAAAAAAATAAGTTTGATCATACTGACCTCTTTCTTGTTGGTAGCTTGCGGAGCATATAAATATCTGGATCTGGGTATGTTAACCACGGGTATGACTGTTGCCGAGGTGGAGAATATGATGGGACCTCCTAACCGGGTATTGGCTGTAAACAAGAAAGATGGTTATGTGCAGGAAGTTTTGGAATATCGGACAGCCCGTGATGAAGTGTATGCGTTGGAGTTCTGGGATAACTATCTGACAGGATATGAATATTTGTATGACGATGTAACCTATATTCCACCGGTAGCTCCTCCGATGATATTTCCGGATTATGGTCGTCCTATTTATATTTACCCTCCGGACCATCATCATCCGAATCGTCCAAACAAGCCTAACCGTCCCGGTTCGAATCGCCCGGAGTCCAATCGACCAAGTCGTCCGGAGTCCAACAGACCCGGCTCGAATCGTCCCGAATCGAATAGGCCAAGCCGTCCGGAAACCAATCGTCCGCAGACAAAACCTTCAGAAGTTACCCGTCCGTCGAATAGCGGAACAAGTAACCGTACGGAACAATATAGAAATCCAACGAATAGTGAGTCAAAAACGAATGACAGATCAAATACAAACGGAAGGAATGGGGGACGAAGATAGTAAGTCTTTATTCCATATTTTCTTTTCTATTGAATGGCGTGTAACTGAGATAGGTATATAAAAAAGCCCCTGCAATCTTATGCTGCAAGGGCTTTACTATATCAGTAAGTTTAATTACTTCTTCATAGCTTCCTCGATAGCAACAGCTACAGCAACAGTAGCACCTACCATCGGGTTGTTACCCATACCCAGGAAGCCCATCATTTCTACGTGAGCAGGAACAGATGAAGAACCAGCGAACTGAGCGTCACCGTGCATACGGCCCATTGTGTCTGTCATGCCGTAAGAAGCAGGACCGGCAGCCATATTATCCGGGTGCAGAGTACGGCCTGTACCACCTCCTGAAGCAACAGAGAAGTAGTTGTGACCGTTTTCCATACATTCTTTCTTGTATGTACCGGCTACCGGGTGCTGGAAACGAGTCGGGTTAGTTGAGTTACCTGTGATAGATACGTCAACACCTTCAGCACGCATTACAGCAACACCTTCACGAACATCGTCGCAACCATAGCATTTTACTTTTGCACGAAGACCTGTAGAATACGGATATTCTTTGATCACGTTCAAAGCACCTGTTGCATAGTCGAACTGAGTCTGAACATAAGTAAAGCCATTGATACGTGAAATGATCATAGCAGCATCTTTACCCAGACCGTTCAGGATAACGCGCAACGGTTCTTTACGAACTTTGTTTGCCATTTCTGCGATCTTGATAGCACCTTCAGCAGCAGCGAAAGATTCGTGACCGGCTAAGAATGCGAAACATTTTGTTTCTTCACGAAGCAGACGTGCACCCAGGTTACCGTGGCCGATACCAACCTTACGGTCGTCAGCAACAGAACCAGCGATACAGAATGCCTGCAGACCGATACCGATAGCTTCGGCAGCGTCAGCAGCGCTTGTGCAACCTTTCTTGATAGCGATAGCAGCACCTACAACGTAAGCCCAGCATGCATTTTCGAAACAAATAGGTTGAGTTTCCTTACACATTGTATAAGGATCGATACCTTTAGCGTCGCAGATAGCTTTTGCATCTTCGATTCCGTTGATACCATATTCTTTTAAAACCGCGTTGATGTGATCAATACGACGGTCGTAACTTTCAAATAAAGCCATATTATTTTTACTTTTTTAAATTCTTATTTACCAGGAATAAAGATATTAGAAAGTTGAAAACAAGTACACCGCCGCAACAGGCCATATAGAATGCCATCCAGGGACGGTCCGGCTTCATAACGAAGTAGGTGATTACCGTCGCGATAACAGTTATGATTATTAGCCCGGTCAGGACGCGTGTCAGTGTTTTCTTATTCATTACGAGGGTCGATATATTTTACAGCTTCTTTGAAACGACCGTAAGAACTTTTCGCTTTTTCCAGTGCTTCGTTAGCATCGATGCCTTTCTTTACCATATCCATGAATTTACCCAGGTGGATGAATTCATATCCGATCACCTGATCGTCAGCATCCAATGCCATACGAGTACAGTAACCTTCTGCCATTTCCAGGTAACGAACACCTTTAGCCAAAGTACCGAACATAGTACCAACCTGGCTACGCAGACCTTTACCTAAGTCTTCCAGACCGGCTCCGATAGGCAGACCACCTTCAGAGAAAGCAGACTGAGTACGTCCGTAAACGATCTGCAGGAATAATTCGCGCATAGCTGTATTGATAGCGTCGCAAACAAGGTCAGTGTTCAATGCTTCCAGAAGTGTTTTGCCCGGAAGGATTTCTGATGCCATCGCAGCAGAGTGAGTCATACCAGAGCAACCGATAGTTTCAACCAGAGCTTCCTGAATGATTCCTTCCTTAACGTTCAGTGTCAGTTTACATGCACCTTGCTGAGGAGCACACCAACCCACACCATGAGTCAAACCTGAGATGTCAGTGATCTGAGTAGATCTAACCCATTTTCCTTCTTCAGGAATCGGAGCACAAGGATGGTTGGCTCCCTTCTTTACAACACACATGTGTTGAACTTCATGTGAATAAATCATAATCGCTAATTTATTATATTAAAGTGATAATAAAACTTTATGCTAATTTTTATGTAATATCGCTTTCTAAAAGACCGCACAAAGATAATTTTTTTAATTCAGCCGTGCAAGAAGCAAAGTTCGTTATTTATCGGTAGGCTGAATATTCAGTTCGTTGCCGTTAAGTAGTATCCGGTAAGTGATGGGGCCTATCTTTTTCATCATAAGCGCTACACCACAGTACTTTTCCTGTGAGAGACGGATCGCTTTTTCTATCCGGGCACTGTCTTCTGTGTTTCCTGTAACATGGTAAGTAACATCGAAAGCAGTATAAAGCACCGGGATCGTATCGGATGTCTCTGCTTTGACATCGATCGACAGTTTGTCGAAGCGAACTCTCATTTTCTTGAAAAGAGAGATCACGTCGACACCGCTGCAACCGGCCATAGCAACGAGCATCAACGCTTTCGGGCGGACACCCGAACCGGTGCCGCCGTCTTCTTTGCTGGTGTCGATCGTTACCGTATGGCCATCCATCTGGGTTTCAAAGGTAGAATCCTTTTTCCAGTCGAGAGTGATTTGGGCAGACATATCGTAACTTTTTATTATTTAAGTGCTTCTTGAAGTTTTGCATCTATTTCTTCGCCGTGAATGTTCTTGGCAATGATCGTACCGTCTTTATCGACCAGGATCGTATGAGGAATACTGTTCACGCCATATAAAGCAGCACCAGCATTCTGCCATCCTTTCAGGTCGGAAAGCTGTGTCCAGGTAATGTTCAGGTCCTTTACACCTTTGGCCCAGGCTTCCGGTTTGCTATCGAGCGAAATACCTACTATTTCAAAACCTTTATTTTTATATTGTTTGTACAATTCAACCAGATGCGGCATTTCTTTGCGACAGGGAGGACACCAGGATGCCCAGAAGTCGATCAGGACAACTTTGCCGTTGCCTACATATTCTGACAGGTTATGAACTTCACCTTTCGGATCAGCCATTTCGAAGTCAGTGAATTTTTTACCGACTGCAACGTTTTTCAGAACTTCCAGATGGCTGACCATTTTGTCGATATTCGGCTGTGCCTTAAAGGTTGAGTCGGCTTTTGACAATATTTCGTTCTGTTGCTCTTCACTCAGGTTGTAACGGTTATCGTATAAATATCTGGCAGACATTTTCTGGTCCATATGGGCCAGAATATAGTTACAGATAGCCTTGGTTATTTTGTCGCTGATTTCATCGTACTTCTTTTCTGCAGCAGCGGCAACCGTTTTATCTTCGGAACGTATTTCGTCTCCCAGTTTTCCCATTTCATCGAAAAATGGTTTGAGACTGTCTTTCATAGCCTTTTCTGCATCGTTGGCGGGAGTTCCGGTTACACTTGATAAGGTGTCCAGGTAGATAGTTAGTTTACCGTTTTCAAGTGTGAACGTTGTCTTGAATGGAGTAGCTATGCCGCGTTCTGCCTGAACAACATCGGGCGAGAACTGAATGATCGTAATCAGTGATTCATTTTGAGTACCCTTGAATTTGAATGTATTATTTTCTACCAGCGCACTGTCGAAAGGTAAAACATCCGGATTCCCGTACTCATAAAGATATACGTAATTCCCGTTCAGATCGGCGTTTGAAACTGTACCGGTTATTTCGTAACCCGGTTTTTCGCTGCAAGCTGCAAGAAGCAGGGCGGAGGCAGCCAATGAAAGATACTTTTTCATATATTATATGTGTTAAAACGATGTCATCACCTTGTAATTTGCGAAGTTATCGCTTTATTAATTATAGTTTATTTCTTTAGGCTTAAAAAGTTCTAATATTACCGAAAAGATGGATTATATTTGTTGTCTGATCGGTATCCGGGTGTTTACAGGCGGATAGCGGGGATTATTTTACAAATATTCAAACTATGACTTGGACCAATAATAATGAACGGACAGTGAGATGGTTTCCTGGTGTGAAACTGTTGGTGCTCGTTTCGTTTTTATTCTGCATATTTTCAGACGGAAAGGCATCGATATCGTTGCATAAGGCAAATATCGATCTGTCGAATAATGCAATCATCGATATTTATCAGGACGATCATGGCTATATGTGGATCGGTACTTACGACGGCCTGAATCTTTTTAATGGAAGAAATACCTATGTGTATCGTTTTGAGCCTGATAATAAATATACCCTTTGCAGTAACATTATTAATAAGATATCGGATGGTGGTCCCGGACACCTGTGGATATCCACGTCTATGGGATTGAACAGGTTCTCACTGCGCGACCGCAAAGTAACGGAGTCATATCCGGAATATCCGGAATGTGTTTTAATTGCAACCGACTCATTGGAGAATACATTGGTTATCAGTCAAAAGAACTTTATATCCTGCCATACTGCCCGGACCGGAGCTTTTCAGGATATTTATACCCAAGGCATAAACACGGAAACGACAAAGATATTATTTACTGACCGGCAAGGTGGTTTTTATCTTCTCTCTTCGGACGGAGCTCTGAAGCAACTGGTTCCTGACTATTCCAGACTGCCTTTGACCATACAAATAAAGGAAAACAAAATACATGATGGTCAGATAAGTCAGGCCTTTTATGAAGAGGGTATTATCTATTATTTGGATGCTGACAACAAATTATACCAGTATAGCATAGATAAAAATAGAAAAGAGTATCTGTTCGACCTTTCCGGGTGGATAGAAAAATATGGAAATATAGCCCGTATCGCTTCTTTCCAGTCGAAGCTGTATCTGGTTTTCAGGAACGGCCTGTTGCTGGAACCAGCTTTCCCGGAAGAAGCAGTCGACCTGAATATAGGTGTTTTCAGTATGTTTAAAGACAAAAAACAGAATATCCTCTGGATCGGTACGGATGGGCAGGGAGTCCGGATGCTATATGATAAATATGAACGTTTCGACGGATTATCTCTGGAAAACCTACCTTTTGTGATGCGTAACCCGGTCCGTTCTGTTTATACGGACGAAGATAAGACATTATGGTTCGGGACGAAAGGGGATGGTTTTATCCGTATAAAAGACTATGATTCATACGGGAAAGAACAGATTCCGGCAGATAAGATCGATCGCTATACGATGGCTGACGGTCTTTCCAATAACCGGGTCTATTGTTTTTACAGGAGCCAGTATCATCCTTTGGTTTGGATCGGTACGGATGGCCCCGGTCTTTCCTATTATTCCTATGAAGATGAAAAAGTCCATACGTTGCCCAGTAAAATCGATACACGGATACGGTATGTCCATTCTGTTTGCGAGATAAACGATTCGACATTATGGATGGCAACAACGGGTGACGGGTTGATCGAGGTGATTCTGGAACAGGATAAATCCGGACTGGCGGTTAAATACCTGCAATCTTATCTGTTAGAGAAGGACGGTAAAATATGCAATGAGTTTTATTCCATGTATTATGATGGAAAATCGACTCTCTATCTGGGTAGTCGTGGAGGGTATGGGATGGCACGCTTCGACCTGACTACCAGGCAGTATGATTTCATGTCGATGAATAATTCCGGCAATCAGGCTATCGGTGATGTTTTGAGTTTGTATTACAGCAGCGACTCGACCATTTATCTGGGAGCCAGTTCGGGGATGACCCGGATGAAATGCGACCAGTCGGGAACCTGCGAAGTCTGGCAGTACGACCGGAGTGATGGTATCAGCAATGATATGATTCACGGTATTCTGGAAGATCAGGACGGATGTATCTGGTTGAGTACTAATAAGGGGCTGACAAAATATAATCCCCATAACAGCTTTTTCCATAATTACGGAAGTCAGGAACTGATGGTCACGGAGTTTTCCGATGATGCTTATTGGAAATGTCCTTATACCGGACGTCTGTTTTTTGGCGGCATCGACGGGTTGATATGGATCGATCCCCAGAACGACCGGTTGGAGAGTTATAGTCCCGATCTTCACTTTTTTGAATTGAAGATGGGAGGGGAAACAGTCAGCTTGTACGATTATACGGAAACAAATCCGGTTCCCGTCACTATTCCTCCTGATGTTTCAACCTTCAGTATCTCCTTTGTGGCAACCGATTATATTCATGGAGATAACTATGAATATTCTTATCTGTTGCAGAATTATAATACCAACTGGACAGAGTTACAGAAGAATAATGAAATATCGTTTACCAAACTGCCTTACGGAAATTATACCCTGAAAGTGCGTTACAAGAACGATGTCTATGACTCGAATGCACGGGAATATCTGTTACCGCTGAAGGTTCTCCCTCCCTGGTATCGCGGAACCTGGGCGATCGTTATCTATATCTTTTTGTTATTTGCTTTTTTAGGCTTGCTGGCTTATTGGATCAACAGGCGTATTGCGGAAAAGCAACAACAGGTTGCCCGGAAAATCCATGAAGAACAGAAAGAAAAACTGTATGAAGCCAAATTGAATTTCTTTGCAAATATAACCCATGAGCTTTGTACGCCGTTGACTTTGATAAACGGAGTAGGGGATTATATCCATTCCTATGCGGAGAATACTTCCGATAATAAGTTGAAAAGGTATATCCGTATATTGAGGGACAACGTTATGAGCCTGAATGAACTGATCCAGGAAATCTTGGATTTCCGTAAGATAGAAGAGGCGGGTTTGAACTATTTCAGTATCAAACACATCTCTGTTTCTGATATCATCCGCAGGCAGTATGAATCTTTTACGCCTATCGCCGAGCGGAACGGGATAAAGTTTACCTTGTCTCTGCCGGATCAGCTTTACTGGAATACAGATCCTACCGGATTAAAGAAGATACTGGTCAATCTCGTTTCCAACGCTTTTAAATACGCAGATGAAGCCGGGGATATATCTATCTCTGTCGTTGCGGAAAATGAATCGTTGATCATCCGTGTCTACAACTCGGGTAAAGGTATTTCGGAAACAGACCTGAAAACGATCTTTGACCGGTACCGGATATTGGGCGATCTGGATGGAAACAATTATACACAAACAACCTCCAGGAATGGATTAGGCCTGTTTATCTGTCATAGTATCGTACAATCCCTGCAGGGGAATATAGATGTTCGGAGCGAGGAAGGTAAATATGCCGAATTTATTGTCCGGCTGCCTTATCTCGAAGCAGACGAGGAAGAGACAGAACAGGAGAAAGAGGAACAGGATTCTCCCCTTGTGTCTATCCCTACCGATGAGGGGACAGAGGTGCCGGAGGTCGTTTCTCCGGATAACAAATCCTGTATTCTGGTGGTGGACGATAATAAAGATATCGTCTGGCTGATCAAAGAATCGTTGTCTCCTACATATAATATAGAAGAAGCATATAGCGTGGAAGAAGCTCTCCGTTTCATGGAGCAACAAACGCCGGCCCTTATCATTACGGATATTATGATGCCGGAGATAGATGGCCTGGAGCTGGTCAGCCGTGTAAAATCGGATAAGTTTACCCGCCATATCCCGTTGATCGTAGCTTCTGCCAGAATATCGGAACGCGACCAGGCGGAAGGACTGGATCTGGGTGCGGATGCTTATCTGACGAAACCGTTCTCGTCGGTAGTACTTCGTTCGGTGGTCAATAGGCTGATGACAAGCAAGAAAGAACTGAAAGATTATTATTATTCTCCGGAAAGTGCCTATGAACAGTCCGGCGGCCAGTTGGTCCATCAGGAGGATAAGGAATTCATGGATGCCGTAACAACTATTATCAGGGAAAATCTCGATAAGGAAAATCTGCGTCCGGAGCTGATTGCCGAAAAACTGGGAATGAATACCCGTTCGCTCTACCGTCGTTTCATGAAAATATCACCTCTTACTCCGATTGAGTTTATAAAGGATTACCGGTTCACCTATGCTGCCCAATTGCTGGTGACAACCAATCTGAATGTACAGGAAATTATCTATAAAGTCGGTATATCCAGTAAATCTTATTTCTACCGGGAGTTTGCCGCCAAGTATAATCAGACACCCAAAGAGTACCGAAATAAAGGGTAATTGGTTGATTCTCTGTGAGTGTCCTGGATTACCTAAAAAGTGCCCTGATGTACCAGATGTATATCAGGGCACTTTTTTTGCTTTTCGGGAGTAATCCCGGAAAAGAACGATAAAGTAATATTGCACTCAGATTTGTGAAACCCGATACATGCTTTATTATGAATACAGGATAAATCAGAACAATGAATAAAAGCACTTCGTCCGATTGGCATTTTCGGGCAAGTGTAACTGGGAGTTGTTTTTTTCTTTGGATAGTGAATGCTTTATTGATTTTATTTTGTCTTATGAAGAAGTTGTGTTACATAAATATATTTGTTTTAGTAGTTGGTAGTTTTTTGCTTTCAGCATGTAGGGAGAAGGTTTCAGTGAATGTAAAGGAGTTGTCGGATGGGGACCCTACAACTTATTATACAGGAACAGAGAAACTGAATCGGGTTGTTTTTGATTCTCAATACAGCATTCCTATCCAAAGTTATAAAATTTATTCGTCAGGTGAGGCACCTGCACACGATCCGGTGAACTGGGTGCTGAAAGGTTCCTACGACGGAAAGAACTGGGTGGTGGTAGATGAACGGAAAGACCAGCGTTTCTGTTCCCGTTATCAGGAAATCCTTTGTCCGATAACCAACCCTTCTAACTATAAACAATATATGCTGGAAGCCGAAACCGCCGGGAACGATACGTTGGTGATCGGTGATGTTTCATTCTCCGAAAAGAATTTAGTAACGGACTGGGAAGACTTCAACTATCCCGAAGTCGATTTTGAAGTGCTTGCTCCGGATACCAAAGGGGCAGCGATCTATGCAGACCTGGTACAAGATCCGGATGCTTACATAAAATATCATGCCCGCAAGGTGGCGGAAATCCTTTTTTATACTGCAAAAGATACGATGAATGATGTTCAGACCATTCATTATACGTTGAAAGACTACGACGGTGTTTCTGCCAAATCCGGAAACCCGCCTGCTATCTATATTGAATATAGCACCCGCCATATCGAGAAGTCGATGAATGAATCGCTCTACAAACTGGATTTTGAAACGCGCGGTGTGTTATTCCATGAACTGGTTCATGCTTACCAGTTTGAGCCGAAAGGAATCGGTTCATATTCTACAAACAAAGAATTTTGGGCATGTATCGAAGGAATGGCAGATGCCGTCCGGGCAGAATCCGGCTTTTTCGATATGAGTACCCGCAAACCGGGTGGAAACTGGATGGATGGCTACCGCACGACTGGGTTCTTTATTCAGTGGTTGAAAACCAAAGATCCGGATGCTATCCGTAAATTCCATCTTACAGTCCGTGACCTGGATGTCTGGAGTTTTGACAAGGCGATCAAGAGCATCTTTGGCGAGGAGTCCGGTATTGAAAGCATGTGGAATGAATATCAGGCTTTTTTGACAAAAGAATAAATTAATACTACATACTTATGAAATCTTCAAGATGTTTAGCCTTATTTCTGTCTGTAGCGTTGGCAGGAGGAACATTATTTGCCCGGGAGAAAGTATCTCTGGTCAATCCGATCATCGGAACAAACGGGATGGGGCATACTTTTCCGGGAGCCTGTGTGCCGTTCGGACTGGTACAGTTAAGCCCGGATACCGATACGATTCCGCATAATGTCGACGGTAAGTACCAACCCCGCGCTTACGAATATTGCGCAGGTTACCAACACAAAGACAGTAGTATCGTCGGATTCAGCCATACGCATTTCAGCGGGACCGGCCATTCCGACCTGGGTGATATCCTGATCATGCCTACAACGGGTAAACTGAAACTGAATCCCGGAACTGCAACCGATCCGGATGGCGGCTATCGTTCGCGTTTCTCACACGATACGGAAATATCCCGTCCTGGTTATTATGAAGTGATGCTGGACGATTATGGAGTAAAGGCACAACTGACTACTACCAAACGGGTGGGAGTCCATAAATATACTTTTGCTGAGAATAGCGGTAACCAACGTATCATTCTTGATATGATTCATGGTATTTACAATTACGACGGGAAAGTGCTCTGGACGAATATTCGCGTAGAGAATGATACGTTGGTTACCGGTTATCGTATAACGAATGGTTGGGCGCGGACCAATTACACCTATTTTGCCATGTCTTTCTCTAAGCCGGTCGTTCATTACGGCTGTGATGAAAAGGCGAAAGTGAATTACCGCGGCGGTTACGGCAAGTTCAATATGAAAGAGAACTTCCCGGATATCGGCGGTAGGAAGATCGTCGCTTATTTCGATTTTGATCCGGCTGCTTCGCAAGAGTTGGAAGTGAAGGTTGCCCTTTCCGGTGTCAGTACCGATGGTGCGCTGAAAAACCTGCGTGCTGAAGCATCCGGCTATAGCTTTGACGAATTGGCGGCAAAGGCTTCGGATACCTGGAACAAGGAACTTTCCATTATCGAGGCAAAAGGTACCGATGACCAGCAGGCAATGCTCTATACCTCTTTATATCATACAATGATCAATCCGTGTGTCTATACGGATGTCGACGGTCAGTATCGTGGCCTGGACGGTAATATTCATCAGGCAGATGACTTTACCAACTACACGGTCTTCTCTGTCTGGGATACCTATCGGGCTTTGCACCCGTTATTTAATATCATCAAGCGGCAGGTGAATACCGATATTGCCCGTTCTATGCTGAAACATTGTGAACAAAGCGTACATAAGGCATTGCCGGTGTGGAGCCATATGGCAAACGAGAACTGGTGTATGATCGGTTATCATTCTGTATCCGTATTGGCTGATGCCGTGGCAAAAGGCTTGCCGCTGGATAAAGATGAAGTGCTGAAAGCAATGGTCAGCAGCTCTACCATCCCTTATTACGACGGGACGAAAGAGTTGATGGAAAAAGGATATGTATCCCTCGACCGTAGCGGTAGTGCCGCTTCGCTGACATTGGAGTATTCCTATGACGACTGGACGATTTACAATACTGCCCTACTGGCTGGTAATCGTGAAGTTGCCGATCGCTACAAGAAACGGGCCATGAACTATGTCAATGTATTCGACACCAGTATCGGTTACGCCCGTCCCCGTTATTCGGACGGACGCTGGAAAGAGAATTTCAATCTGTTGAGTACGCATGGCGAAGGTTTTATCGAAGGCAATGGTCTGAACTATTCGTTCTATGTTCCTCAGGATGTCAATCATATGATCGGGTTGATGGGGGGAGACAAGTCTTTCATCTCTAAACTCGATTCACTGTTTACGATGCATCTGCCGGATGAGTTCTTTGCCGAAACGGAAGACGTTACGAAAGAAGGTCTGTTGGGCGGTTACGTTCATGGTAACGAGCCGAGCCACCATATCCCGTTCCTGTATGCCTGGACTACCCAACCCTGGAAAACCCAGTACTGGCAGCGTGAGATCATGAACAAGATGTACCGTAATAATATCGACGGCCTGTGTGGAAACGACGACTGCGGCCAGATGTCGGCCTGGTATATCCTGTCGGCTATGGGATTCTATCCGGTTTGTCCGGGAACAGACCAATATGTTTTGGGAGCTCCTTATCTTCCATATATGAAGGTTTCGCTTGAGAACGGAAAGACATTTGAAGTCAAAGCCGATAAGGTAAGCGATAAGAACCGCTATGTAAAGTCTGTCAAGCTGAATGGTAAACCTTACACAAAAGGATATATCACCCAGCAGGATATCATGAACGGGGGAGAACTGACCTTTGAAATGACATCTTCGCCGAATAAGAAACGTGTATTTACCGGCGACGACAAGCCTTATTCTTTATCTGCTAACTAATCATCATTCTATAAATTTATCCATGAAGAAATTATTTATTCTAGCGATTGCCTTATGCAGCAGCCTTTTCACGATGAAGGCTGCCGGAAAGGCTGATCTGGTGGATTATGTCAATCCGCTGGTCGGCTCACAGTCGAAAATATCTTTGTCAACAGGAAATACCTATCCGGCTATTGCTATGCCGTGGGGTATGAATTTCTGGATGCCTCAAACCGGAAAGATGGGGGATGGCTGGGCCTATACGTATGATGCCGATAAGATCCGCGGCTTCAAACAGACACATCAGCCTAGTCCCTGGATCAACGATTACGGTCAGTTTGCCATTATGCCGATAACCGGCAAGGTGGTTTTCGATCAGGACAAACGTGCCAGCTGGTTCTCTCATAAGGCAGAAGTTGCCAAACCGAATTACTACCGCGTTTACCTTGCCGACCATGATGTGGTGACGGAGATCACTCCGACAGAACGTGCGGCGATGTTTCGCTTCACCTTCCCCGAAACAGATAAATCGTATGTGATCGTCGATGCGTTCGACCGCGGTTCTTATATCAAGATCATCCCGGAAGAGAATAAGATCATCGGCTATACGACCCGTAACAGCGGTGGTGTTCCGGAGAATTTCAAGAACTATTTCGTTGTTGTGTTCGATAAGCCTTTTACTTATAAGGCAGCAGTAGGGGACAATGAAATCCGTAAGGGTGAAACAGAAGCTCAGGAAGATCATACCGGTGCGATTATCGGTTTTTCTACCCGCCGCGGAGAGATCGTTCATGCACGTGTCGCTTCTTCTTTTATCAGTACTGAACAGGCTGAGTTGAATTTGAAAGAGCTGGGTGACCGTTCTTTCGACCAGATCGTTGATGCCGGACGCAAGACATGGAATGAAGTGCTGGGACGTATTCAGGTAAATGACGATAATATCGACAAACTGCGTACATTCTACTCCTGCCTGTACCGTTCCGTTCTTTTCCCGCGTAGCTTTTACGAAGTGGATGCCAATGGAAAAGTGGTGCACTACAGTCCGTATAACGGCGAAGTGCTGTCGGGTTATATGTTTACCGATACCGGTTTCTGGGATACCTTCCGTTGTTTGTTCCCATTCCTGAACCTTGTATATCCGTCGATGAATACAAAGATGCAGGAAGGATTGGTGAATACTTATAAAGAAAGCGGCTTCCTTCCGGAGTGGGCAAGTCCCGGTCATCGCGGTTGTATGGTAGGTAACAACTCTGCTTCAGTTGTAGCAGATGCGTATCTGAAAGGATTGCGTGGTTACGATATCGAAACGCTTTGGGATGCTGTTGTACATGGAGCTAATAATGTACACCCGAAAGTATCATCTACCGGCCGTCGGGGTTTCGACTATTATAACAAGCTGGGGTACGTACCTTATGACGTGAAGATTAACGAAAGTGCGGCTCGTACACTGGAATATGCTTACGATGACTGGGCTATCTATAAATTAGGAAAGGCACTCGGCAAACCTGAATCTGAAATTGCGATCTTTGCGAAGCATGCAATGAACTATAAGAATTTGTTCGATCCCGAAACTAAGCTGATGCGTGGCCGTAATGAAGACGGAACATTCCAGTCTCCGTTTAACCCGTTGAAGTGGGGGGATGCTTTCACCGAAGGTAACAGCTGGCATTATACCTGGTCTGTTTTCCACGATCCGCAGGGATTGATCGACCTGATGGGAGGAAAGTCCGGCTTTAATGCAATGATGGATTCCGTATTCAATGTGCCGCCTTTGTTCGATGACAGTTATTATGGTGGTGTTATCCACGAGATCCGTGAGATGCAGATCATGAATATGGGTAACTATGCACATGGTAACCAGCCGATACAGCATATGATCTATCTGTATAACTACTCCGGCGAACCCTGGAAAGCCCAGTATTGGGTACGTGAGGTGATGGATAAACTTTATTTCGCAACTCCCGACGGCTATTGCGGTGACGAAGATAACGGACAGACTTCTGCCTGGTATGTGTTCTCTGCCCTCGGTTTCTATCCGGTTTGTCCGGGAACTGACCAGTATATCCTTGGTTCCCCGTTGTTCAAGAACGTAACGTTGAATCTGGAAAACGGTAAGAAGGTCGTGATCAATGCAAATAATAACAATGAAGCCAACCGCTACATCTCTTCCATGAAGGTAAACGGCAAGAATTACACCCGTAATTACCTGACCCATGAAGACCTGTTGCGTGGTATGACGATCAATTGCACCATGTCCGATACTCCGAACAAAAAACGTGGTACGGAGGAAAAGGATGCGCCTTATTCATTCTCAAAAGAAATCAAGGAATAAATAGAAAATGATAAGCTAATGTGGCA
Organism: Parabacteroides sp. AF14-59; assembly: GCF_003479515.1. Taxonomy (NCBI): domain Bacteria; kingdom Pseudomonadati; phylum Bacteroidota; class Bacteroidia; order Bacteroidales; family Tannerellaceae; genus Parabacteroides; species Parabacteroides sp. AF14-59. The sequence goes on from NZ_QUHH01000003.1 coordinate 177,539, forward strand.
ATATGCCAATGTGCCAATTTAGAAATAATAGAACTATCCAATGAATAGGATGGCTTGATTATTACAGGTTTATTTGCCGTCTGCTTTAGCTGACGGATCAGTAAATAGTTTATCTCTTCGGACTTTAGTCCCATCTTAAACAGTCTCTCTATTTAAGAGAAATGTGGCTAAAGCCAAAAGAGAAATAGCTTGTAAACCGTCAGTTAAAACTGACGGCAAATAAACCAGTAATAATCAAGTTACTTTGATTATGGGATAGTTCACTTCTGCAAAGATATGAAACAACGAATATATACCTTACTCGCTATTTCCTGTTTTGTTCTGACCACTACAGCCCGGAGTGAGAAACTGACAGATTACGTCAGACCTCTGGTTGGAACAGACGGTTACGGGAATGTCTACCCCGGTGCACAGATTCCGTTCGGCGGTATCCAGATCAGTCCGGATACAGACTCTAAATATTACGATGCGGCAGCCGGCTATAAATACAACCATACTTCCATCCTCGGTTTCAGCCTGACGCATCTGAGCGGAACGGGTATCCCCGATCTGGGCGACTTCCTGTTTATACCCGGCACCGGTGAGATGAAACTCGACCCGGGAACCCGCGAAAACCCCGATGAAGGTTACCGCTCGCGTTATACCCATGATCAGGAATGGACTTCTCCCAATTACTATGCCGTCCTGTTACAGGATTACGGTGTGAAAGCCGAAATGACAGCCGGGCTGCGCAGCGGAATGTTCCGTTTCACCTATCCCAAATCGGACAAGTCTTTCATCATGATCGACCTGAACCATACGTTGTGGCAATCCTGCGAATGGTCTAACCTTCGTGTTGAGAACGATTCGACCCTGACCGGCTATAAACTGGTCAAAGGCTGGGGACCGGAGCGCCATGTCTATTTCACCGCCGTCTTCTCCAAAAAGCTGAAAGACTTCCGTATCATGCAGGATAAGAAGCCGGTTATTTACAATACCTCCCGTTTCAGAAGCACGAACGAAGCCTGGGGAAAGAACTTGATGGCTTGTCTTTCCTTTGAAACGGAAGCCGGTGAAGAAGTCATTGTAAAAACTTCTGTCTCCGCAGTCAGCACCGACGGTGCCAAACTGAATATGCAGGAACTGAACGGGATGACCTTCGACGGCCTGAAAGAAAAAGGTATCGACTTATGGGAGCAGGAACTGGAAAAGTATCGCGTGACAGCCGACCGGAAGACAAAAGAGACATTCTATACTTCTGCTTATCATGCCGCTTTGCATCCTTTTATCTTCCAGGATGCCGACGGTAGTTTCAGAGGTCTGGACAAGAATATCGAACAAGCCAAAGGCTTTACGAATTATACGACTTTCTCTTTGTGGGACACCTATCGCGCCTTGCATCCCTGGTTCAACCTGGTTCATCAGGACGTGAACGCCGATATAGCAAATTCCATGCTTGCCCATTACGATAAAAGTACGGAACGCATGCTTCCGATCTGGTCTTTCTACGGCAATGAAACCTGGTGTATGATCGGTTACCATGCTGTTTCAGTCCTGGCCGATATGATCGTGAAAGGTGTCAAAGGTTTTGATTACGAACGGGCATACGAAGCCATGAAGACAACCGCAATGAATAAGCATTACGATTGCCTGCCCGATTACGACCGTAACGGTTATGTCCCCTTCGATAAAGAAGCCGAGTCGGTTTCCAAAACGTTGGAGTATGCCTACGACGATTATTGTATTGCCCGCGCTGCCCAGGCTTTAGGAAAGACGGACGATTATACTTATTTCCTGAACCGTTCCCTCTCTTATCAGACTTTGATAGATCCGGAAACCAAATACATGCGTGGCCGCGACAGTCAGGGAAACTGGCGTACTCCGTTTGCCCCGATTGCTTATCAGGGGCCGGGATCGGTTAATGGCTGGGGCGATATCACCGAAGGCTTTACGATGCAGTACACCTGGACCGTTCCGCATGACGTACAGGGATATATCAACCTGGCGGGAAAGAAGCTGTTCGAGAAACGGCTGGATGAACTCTTTACTGTCGAGCTGCCGGACGATATTCCGGGAGCCCACGACATTCAGGGACGCATCGGCGGTTACTGGCACGGCAACGAGCCTTGCCATCATGTCGCTTATCTGTATAATTACCTGGGTAAGCCGTGGAAATGCCAGAAGTGGGTACGCGAAATAGTCGACCGTTTCTATGGCAATGAACCCGGTTCTCTGAGCGGTAATGACGACTGTGGTCAGATGTCGGCCTGGTATATGTTCAACTGTGCAGGCTTTTACCCGGTTGCCCCGTCCAGTAATATATATAATGTAGGTTCACCTTGCGTCGAGGCACTGACCATTGCCATGAGCAACGGTAAAGAGATCCGCATGACGACCGAAAACTGGTCGAAAGACAACGTGTACGTCAAGGAATTGTATGTGAACGGAAAGAAATACAACAAATCGTATCTGACATACGACGATGTGCAATCCGGTATAACCCTGCATTTCGTTATGAGCGACAAGCCGAATTACAAACGTGCTGTCTCAGCCGATGCCTATCCGGCTTCTTTGTCCTTACCCGGCAAAACAATGCTCTATCAGAAACCTGTTGACAAATAAGACTATGACCATTTAGAAATTTAAGTAACGACGAGTGCAACTTTACCCCTCTCCGAGAGGGGGCAGGGGGTGTGTGATTTTTCTTTCATGCACCCCTTTCTTCTATCATCTCCCGTTCTTTCTTTGTCAGGCTTCCGACTACGATCTCATACGATTTCTTCACCAGCTCTTTAATCTTCTGATCCGGTACATCCTGATTGAAATGGACACTGATCCAATACTTCTTGTTCATGTGCCATCCGGGCGTAATGCCTGCATACTTTCCTTGCAGTTCTCCCGATTCATCCGGATTGCATTTGATACAACAGAAATCAAAGATTTCGATATTCACAAAGCAAAACCATTTGTCCGCAATATAGAAACACAAGACGTCCCGACTGTATTTATCTGCCACATTCGTAAACGGCATCTTCTCATGCACTCCTTTCAATGAAAGGCAGTATTCTCTGAACTCTTCGATATTCATAATCCTGATTAATTAGAACTACACAAAGTTAGCAAAACATCTGTGGTCTGAAAGTACCAGATCTTTGTCTGACAGTATTTATTGTGTATTACCCTGCTCTTCGTACTCTTTAATCTTTGCAGTACAAATTTGCTTTGTAATATTTCTAAGCAATTCCACTTTAGGGACAAGTGCATCGATGTCTTCTTTAGTGACAACAAAGTACGGATTATACCGTGCTTCCACATAAGCAGACTTAAGTAAAGTAAAAAGACGTTTCTCTTCAAGAGTATCTTGTGGAAAAACTGTTTTCAAATCCTCGGAATACCTTTTAGTGGAAGAGGAGAGTTTGGAAAGATTATGTTGCTTGCTATTTCGTAAAGTAAATGTCAACCGAATGGCATAGTAATAATTTTCACAGGCTTGATGTAATAAGAAAGCTTCCATTCTGTAATCTTCATATTCATACGCATACTTAGCCTGTCTTAAAAAACTATTGGCTCTATCATACTTTTCATCAAGATAAGCCTGTGCCTGTTCTTTTATCTCTGCAAAGTTCAGTTTTCTTCTACGAGCTAATTTATGATTTCCACTATTATAAAGGATGATGCCTTCCTGTTTAATTTGTGTATAGAAATACCGTCCTTCTTCCAGATACTTATTCAACATCTTAATATCATCGTTGATAAATTCGACAGGTGTATCCCGGTCAAAATCTTTTCCGGCAAAGAATATATCTTCTACATTATCCAGAACGGTCTCCGCCTTTTTGCTGTTGATGCCGCTTGTTATTACATAAATATCATAATCGGATATTTTGACCGTAGGGATGCCGCCGTCTTCTATTCTTACGCTACGACGCACATAGTTCCCTCTTGCATAGCTACCAAAAAGAATAATAAACTCAGTTTGAGGTAATCTTTTTAATATCTCTTTAACCAGAAAATTCAATTCTGCCTGTTTGTCTTTTGGTAGATAAGCTATTGAGTCTTTCATTATGCTTTATGTTATGTACAACATTACTGTGATGTCCAGTTTTCGATATTGCGCTCTTCGGCACTGAAATTGGCACCAACTTTGATTAGTTGGCGGCCATCGGACTGGTAAGGGATGAGATAGCCCTTATCGTCGATCTGGCGGAGGGCTTCTTCCACGGTACCGTCGAGTTTGAACTCGAAGACGTAGATGTAGTCGCGGGTTTTCACCACGGCATCGGCACGACCGCGGGCACTGCGCACTTCGGCCTCCGTGAACTGTCCCATAAGCTTGAAGACGAGATAGAAGACGGCCTGATAGTGGCGTTCGGTCTTGTCATTCAGTTCGTAGGGAATATCGGCAAAGAAGGCACGCAGGCGCTCCATAAAGGCATCGACGTCCCCCGACTCAAGTTCTATGACGAATCTGCTGATATAGAAGGGACTTTCGGTAGAGGGGATAGCAGTGTAAAAGGGAGCGATAAAGCTGAGGAATCCGTATTTTACCTCTTCGTTTGGGAATCCCAGGGTATAAAGGCGGAATTCTTTGTCGTAGTCTTTAATCGTCAGGTAACCGCTTTGATAGATCACCGGGATGGGACGTTGCACGTCGGCTCTATAATCGGCAAAACCATCGACTGCCATTTGTACGCCGTCGATGTCGCGCAGATCATAATCTGTCTTTTTCAGCAGCTCAACGAGGAAGGTCGGGGTTCCGGTCTTAAACCAGTAGTTGTCGAATTGACTTCTATCCAACACATTCAAGACGCTGAAGGGGTTGAAGATACCTTCCTGCCCAAACATGAAATGGTAACCGTCGTAGAGGCGTGTCATGGTTTCGCGTGTCTCTTCGGGAGTGAGGTCGTTGTCTTCGGCCAACTCTTTCAGTTCGGGTTCGAAATTGTCGGCTATCTCTTGCCAGGTGAGGCCGCAAATCTCGTTATAGCGCTTGTCCATACTTATATCGTTCAGCTGGTTGAGGTCGCTGAATACGCTGACCTGGCTGAATTTGGTGACGCCTGTCAATAGATAGAATCTCAGATATTGGTCGGCACTTTTCAGTACGCCGTAGAACGCTTTCAAGGTATCCTTGTAGGCGGAATGGAGTGCTTCTTTATGCAGCGATTGTAATAGCGGCTTGTCGTATTCGTCAACCAGGACAACGGCGGGGTGGCCTGTTTGCTCGGCAGCACGGCGTATCACCCCTTTAAAACGAAGGGAAAGGGTTGTTTCATCCTCCCCTTTTCCGTAGATTTCTTCCCATTGTGTCAGTTGGTTGCTGAGCAGGGCGTCCAACTGTTCGGGGGCGTCGAACTTTTCGGCATTCAGATCTATGTGCAATACCGGATAGGTGATCCAGTCTTTTTCCAGCTGCTCGATGGCAAGTCCTTCGAATAGCTCCTTTTGCCCTTTGAAGTAGGCCTCGAAGGTCGATATCAGCAAGCTTTTGCCGAATCGCCGTGGACGGCTCAGAAAATAAGAACCTCCGCTGTTGGCCAGTTCATAAACAAGGGCTGTTTTGTCGACATACAGGAATTGATTGTCGCGGATCTTTTTGAAACTCTGCACCCCGATCGGGAATTTGCGTAAGATTGATCTAGCCATAGTTGTACTGCTTTATAAAGTAGCAAATATAGTTATTTAATTTGAATTCTGCCGCAGGTTGCTGTCGGCACATTTGTCTATGCGGGCGATATATCCTCTGCTTGCGGCGGCAACGAATACACCCTGTGTGTCCGGTATCCCATCTTGATCACTATTCCATCCTTCATAAACTGTTTCATATCCTCCGTAGCCCGGTAGCGGCTGCAACCGTTCAACGACGCATAATCCGTCAGATTGATATACGGATTGTTTTGCAGGTATCTGAGCATTTTCTTTTTCCGGTCTTCCTGTTCGTTGGAAGTCATATTTTCTCTTTTGATTTTTATCGGTCGCTCCTTGTTGACCAATGTTTTCAATCGTTTGGAACAGCGGAAGTTTACCCCGTCAGCCCTCGCAAAGAAGACAGTCCGGCCTTTCTCATCCGTTTTCTGTAACGTTTTGAGGGCAGGGGAGAAGTGCCCCAATCCTTCCAGTTCCACACAATATCCGTTGGATAAATTCCTTCCGATATAAGTAATCAATGCCTCGATCGCTCCTTTCACATCTGCCGAAGTGAGGGTACTCGAATCAGAGAGGTATTCACAGACGTCTTCCATTCTCATGGTCCCTTTGGATATAAGCCGGGCGCAAGACTGTTGCTCCTTGCCGCTGGTGTTAGGGGCCTTGTATACTCCGAATTTAATTCTTCCCATAATCGTTTAATTTTAGTACTGATATAGTTGTTATTACCTCGGATGTATCTTAGACAAGGTGCGTCCGAATCTTATTTATCTGCCTATATAATCTGTTGCCGACGCTGTCGACAATATTGTTGACACTGTCGAAAGCTTTGCCGACACTGTCGTTTATTTTGCCGACAGTGTCGGCAACAACTTCCCCGCCTTCCAAAGATACTGAACATTGGGTCAGAAAGCAAGTAACTCAAGGCTTATTTGAGTTAAGATGCAGACATTTCCTGTCAGGTCGCGGTAAAGTAGATGCGTCCTTACGCCGTCATCTTCAAAATGTCTTCAATATTCCCTCTTAGTTTTGCCGCAAAAAAACGAGAGATGAAGACGTTATTGATTGGTTTGGGGCTTAGTTGTTGCCTGCTTTCAGTAAAGGGACAACAGGTTTCGTATACATTGGATTATTATCTGGAATCGGCGCGGGAGAACAGTCCTCTTATTCAGGATTACAGGAATCAGAAAGAAATTGAGGTTTATGAACGACAACGGCTGAAAGCATTATACACTCGTTCGAAGGTAACACTGAACGGAGATTACCTCTTTGTTCCTGTCATCTCGAAGGATAACGGGAAGACTTCTTTTGAATGGAATCCGCAGGATGGGGTCGATTATTATGGTTATGATCTGGGACAGAGCAGTGGTCATTTTCAGGCGGGAGTGACCTGGACGCAGCCGTTGCTGGGGCACAGTGCCTATAAAGTAGCTGACGAGCAAGCACGGATGAATACGGAGATACTGAACGATAAGATGCATCTGGAGCAACATCAGTTGGAGCGGGTGGTAACGGAACAGTATCTTCTTTGCCTGCTGGATAGTAAACAGATAGCCTTTGCCGATTCTGTCGGACAACTGCTCGACCGTCAGGCTGCCGTTGTCCGGCATTTGGCGGAAAGCGGTCTGGCAAAGCTTTCGGATTTGCAACTGGTGACGATAGAACGGCAGAGTAATCAGGAGATGAAGATCGCTTCGCGGCAATCTTTTTATACGCATTTGATGGATTTGAATATGCTGTGCGGTATCAAAGATACTGCGGTGGTTTTGTTGGAAGAACCGGCTTTGACGCTACGGCTGCTTCCTGCCGCTTCGTCGGCCTTTATGGAGCAATACCGGTTGGATAGCCTGAACACGCTTATGTCTCTGCATTCGTTCAACGTACAATATAAACCACAGCTCCATTTGTTTGTCGACGGAGGTCTGCGTATCTCGGAGTTTGCTTCCATGCAGAAGCATTTCGGGATGAGTGCGGGGCTTACCTTTTCATGGACGTTGTATGACGGCAAACAAAAACGGCTGATGGAGAAGCAGGCGCGTGCCCGTATGAACAGCATCGCTTTCTATAAAGACAATTTCAATATGCAACAGGAGTTACGCAGGCAACAATATCTGACGGAACTGAAGACCTACGGGGAAAGGTGCCGGTTGCTGCAAAACCGTCTGGCGGAATACCGGCAGGTACTTGCGGGCTACAGGAAAGAGATGCAGGCAGGCGAATTATCTGTCATCGATTATATTACCGTGCTGAGGAACAGGATAGAAGCAGAAAAAGAATATATATTACTGGAGACAAACCGTCAATTACTCATCAATACTTTTAATTACTGGAATTGGTAATAAATATCATATCTTATGAAATGTATCGTATTATTACTGGCAATATGCCTGACTGCCTGCGGGCGGTCATCCGGCGATGCGGAGACTTCCTATGAGAAGCCCCGGACATCCGTTACGCTGACACATGTTACACCCGGCAGGATCAGGAGCGAAATCGTACTTTCCGGTACGACTGTCTATCAGAACAAAACGATAGTTACGGCTCCTATCCCTTCCTTTATTTCTGAAGTAAATGTACAACCCGGTATGAAGGTAGAGGCTGGTCAGCTTCTTTACAAATTGGAAAGCAAGGAACACCGTGCCTTGTCCGGTGAACCGCAGGAAAACAGGTTGGGGATGGTGGCTGTCAGAGCGGCTGCCTCCGGAATCGTAACGTCTGTGATGCAGCAAACAGGCAGTTTCGTTGCCGAAGGGACTGCCCTTTGCACGCTTGCCGATCTGAACAGCCTGGTCTTTGAGTTGAACGTGCCTTACGAACAAAGCCGTTATATTATACCGGGGAAGACCTGTACGATCGTATTACCGGATGCGACGGTCTTGAAGGCTGTTATCCGGACTCCGCTGGCGACTATGAACACCGCTTCGCAGGTCCAGCAGGTAGTGGCCCACGCTCGTTCGTCTTTCTTGCCTGAAGGATTGACCGTCAAAGTGCTGGTCGATACCGGACATACCGGAAATGAAATCAGGCTTCTGCCTAAAGCAGCCATACAAAGCGATGAGATGCTGACCGGTTATTGGGTGATGAAGCTGGCAGACGATAGCACTGCTGTCCGGATTCCCGTAATCATAGGAAATAGTTCAGCGGACAGTATCGAGATAGTATCCCCTTTGTTTTCTGCTTCCGACCGCATTGTCCTGAGCGGCAGTTACGCATTGGAAGACAGTGCCCGTGTCGTTATCCTCAAATAGAAAGCAGCAATGAACACAATACAGAAAAGAAGTTTTCATCAGCTCTATAGCAAACCGATCCTCTTTTTCGGTTTATTGTTGCTGATGGCCGGTATCTTTTGTTATACCCGTATGCAGACGAATCTGTTTCCGGAAGTGTTGTTCCCGCGTATTACCGTCATTGCCGATGCGGGGCAGCAGCCGGTAGACAGGATGATGATTACCGTGACCAAACCTCTGGAAAGTGCAGTAAAGAAAGTGCAGGGAGTAACCGTGGTGAAAAGCAGCACCAGTCGGGGCAGTTGCGTGATCGAAGTGTATTTTAACTGGGGACTGGATATCTACGCGCTCAAAACTCAACTGGAAAGCCGGATTAACGAGATAAAAAGTTTCCTTCCGGCAGGGATTGTCATTTCTGCCGAGGCGATGAACCAGTCTTTGTTCCCGGTGTACGGTTATACGCTGGAGAGTAAAACACATAGCCGTATCGCGTTGCGGGATGTGGGTAATTTGATCGTGCGGCCTGTCTTTTCACAGGTTAAAGGGATCAGCAACGTGGTCGTGAGAGGCGGGAAGGCTAAAGAGTTTGTCGTTATTCCGGATGCGGTACGGATGTCTTCCCTCGGCATCACTCCGGAGTTGGTAAAAAGTGTCTTTGAACAGACTAACTTTGTGCTGGGCAATGGGAATGTGGCGGATTATAACCGTTTGTATCTGACCCTGACCGATACCCGTATCAATGATATGCAGGAACTGGAGAACACGATCATCCGCAACGACGGTGTCCGTACGGTCCGCCTGAAAGATATCGCCTGTGTGGAAGTGCAGGAACAACAGGAGTTTCTGAAGATCAATGCCGGAGGGAATGATGCCGTACTGATCGACCTGGTCAAGCAGCCGGGAGTCAACCTGCTCGAATTTGCCCGGGATGTGGAAGCTCGGGCAGATGAGGTCCGGGAACAGCTTCCCGCAGGCTATGAGTTGAAACCTTATTACAATCAGAGTGCTTTTGTCGGCGACAGCATACACAGCGTTATAAAGACGATTTATGAAGGATTGTTCCTCGCCATTGTAGTTATGATTCTTTTTCTGCGCTCCTGGCGTGCGAGTCTGGTGGTTATGCTGACCATTCCGGTGACACTGGCTTTTAGTATTTTACTGGTTTATCTGGCTGGTATCACGATCAATATCATGTCGTTGGGAGCCATAGCCGCTTCTGTTGGACTGATAATAGACGATGCGATCGTTATTATCGAACAGATTTACCGGGAGCATGAAGAGCGTCCCGGAACCGACCGGTTTACGGTTGTCCGGCATGCCATACGGAATCTGTTTCCGGCAATGGTCGCTTCTTCGCTGGCTACCATCGTGATTCATTTCCCGTTCCGGCTGATGAGCGGGTTGGCGGGAAGTTTCTTTAAAGAGTTGTCCGACACGATGCAGTTGACGATGGTGGCTTCGTTTCTGGTGACCTGGCTTTTACTTCCGGTCTTTCATCTGATGATCGGCTATAAAAAGGCATTCGGACCGAAGCGGGCAGATGCTCCGGCCGATAATAATATGGAAGAGAAAGCCGTTCATAAAGTTCACTGGCTTACCGTACTTTACGGCAAACCGTGGATTGCCGTCTGCTTTGTCCTTTTTCTGGCAGGGAGCGGATGGTTCGCTTCTTCACGACTGACTACCGGTTTCCTGCCTGATCTGGATGAAGGGACGATCGTACTCGACTATCATTCTCCCTCCGGTACGGATATTGAAGAGACTGATCGTCTTTGTCGGCAGATGGAAAAGATTATTCTGGCGCATCCCGATGTGGATACTTATTCCCGTCGTACTGCTTTGGGGATGTCTTTCAAGACGCGTCCGAGTAATTTCGGAGATTATCTGATCCAACTGAAGAAGGTGAGGACGAAGACGACGCCGGAGGTGATCAGTGACCTCCGTCACTCTCTTTCTTTAGTTGTTCCGGCCATGACCATTGACTTCGGGCAACGTATTTCCGATCTGCTGGGTGATCTGATGAGCACACCCAAACCCATTGAAGTGAAAATATTCGGAAATGATTATGCTACTTTGCAGGAGCTGGCAGCCCGGGCGGAGGAGGTGATGAGAACTGTGCCCGGCGTAGTGGATATCGATAACGGACTGATTCCTGCCGGAGCTTCCCTGGTTTTTATCCCCGACCAGGAACGATTGTCGCAATTCGGTATCTCGTTGACAAACTTTCAGGAGCAACTGACTGCATATACAGGGGGTGTTCCGTTGGGACTTCATGCAGACGTCATCGAGCCTAACCCGGCACAGGCGGCTATGACCGGTGGTTTACAGATCGGTTCTATTCAGGAGGGAGAACAGATGAGGCGTATCTTGTTGCGTTTTACCGACTTTGCGGACAACTCACCCGAAAAGCTCCGTAACCAGTTGATTTTCCTTCCCGACGGAAGTACGCGCCCGCTTTCTTTCTTTTGCCGGGTAACAGTCATTCCCGGTGAAATAGAACAACGGCGTGAAGACCTGAAAAGTAACATCACCCTGACTGCACGCCTGGAAAATCGTGATCTGGGTAGCGCGGTGGGTGACCTGCAACAGGCGTTTGCCCGGCAATTGACGTTACCTGCAGGTTGCAGCCTTGTCTACGGAGGCGCTTACTCCGAGCAACAGCAATCGTTTAAAGAGTTATTGTTGATTCTCGGTCTGGCAATCTTGTTGGTGTTTGGTGTACTTATGTCCTTGTTCCGGCAGTGGAGGATTTCATTGGCTGTGCTGTTTATCTCGGTAACGGGTATCTGTGGTTGCCTGCTGGCATTGTGGGTGACAGGTGTTCCGTTGAATGTCAGCAGTTATACGGGGATAATTATGATTGTCGGTATTATTGCGGAGAACTCTATCTTCACGGTCCATCAGTATCGTATGAACCGGAAAGCCGGTGGCGATGTGGCGGGATCTGTCAATTATGCCATCGCTTTGCGTATCCGTCCCAAACTGATGACGGCCATAGGGGCGATCCTGGCACTGATGCCGTTGGCTCTCGGTATCGGTATGGGGGCACAGATGCAGCAACCGCTGGCTGTAGCCGTCATAGGAGGGTTTGTTGCCGGGCTGCCGTTGCTGCTGATCGTTCTGCCGAGCCTGATGATGTTAATTTATAAACGGTAAAAAGAATTCTCAGGAAATATGTAAATTTGTCATATCCTAATCAGTATGTATTATGTGGAAATATTATGCGCTTCTATCGGCTCTCTTTGCTGCCTTAACGGCTATATTTGCGAAAGTGGGTGTCAAAGGTATTAATTCAGACCTGGCAACGGCTATCCGGACGTTGGTTATTTTGTTGATCACGTGGGGGATCGTATTCTTCGGTAATCATGTCGGTGAGATAAAAGAGATCAACCGGCATACATGGACTTTTCTTATTCTGTCGGGGATAGCGACGGGACTGTCCTGGTTGTTTTATTTCAAGGCGATACAGGAAGGGGATGTTTCACGTGTGGCTCCGATCGATAAGCTGAGCGTTGTTCTCACGATCTGTCTTTCTTTCCTCTTTCTGAAGGAACCTGTAAGTTTGAGAGTGATTATCGGCGGACTGCTGATAACCGGTGGAAGCATTTTAATGATTGTGAAATGAAACTGTTGATCATTGAAGACGAACGGGAATTGTCCGGCAGCATTGCCGCCTTCCTCAATTCCGAGAACTATTTGTGTGAGCAGGCTTTTACTTTCGGGGAGGCGATGGAGAAAGTCAATTTATACGATTACGACTGTATCCTGCTGGACCTGATGCTGCCCGGAGGCAACGGTTTGGATATCCTGCGGGAGATAAAACGGCAGAACAATCCGGCGGGAGTGATCATCGTTTCAGCGAAAGACTCTCTGGATGATAAGGTGAACGGTTTGAAGATCGGGGCTGATGATTATCTTGCCAAGCCTTTCCATCTGCCTGAACTGAGTATGCGTATTTATGCTATTATCCGCCGCAGGCAGTTTTCAAGCAGCAATACGTTGTGTAGCAACGATATCAGTGTCGACCTGTTAAGCAAAGAAGTCCATGTAAAGGACCGGATAGTGGTTCTGACCAGGACAGAATATGAGTTGTTGCTTTTCTTTATCGGAAATCGTAACAAGGTGATCTCTAAAAGTGCCCTTGCCGAACACCTGAGCGGTGATATGGCCGATATGCTGGATAACCAGGATTTTGTATATGCCCATATCAAGAACCTGAAGGCCAAGCTGGCGGAAGCCGGTGCGGACGATTGTATCAAGAACGTGTATGGAACCGGATATAAATGGATCGAATGAAAAGTTTGTTACATAAAAGCCTGACGCAGTTTATCGTCTGTGCAGCTGTGTTGTTGTTGCTTGCTACTCCTTTGTTCTATTATCTGACGAAGTATTTTTATGCCGAGGATCTGATAGATATAATAGAGGCGGTAGAGGCGGGAAATCCGTTGCCGGCAATGGATCTGGAGAGGGATCTGCTGGTCGGAGTGGTTCTGCAGTTTGTGTTGATCACCGGTGTGTTGAGTATTGCCCTTGTCCTGATGATGAGGCTTATTTCCAAGCGCCTGTGGATACCTTTCGACGATACGCTCCGGCGTATAGAGAGATTCTCTCTCGAAGGAGGAAGTATTCCCCGGTTTATGCCGAATGACACACAGGAGTTTACCCGGCTGAATGCCGCCCTTACCCAGCTGATGAAAAAGAACCTGGAGAGCTACCGTTTGCAGAAGGAGTTTACGGAGAATGCTTCGCACGAACTGCAAACCCCTTTAGCTGTGTTTCAAAGCAAACTGGATCTGTTGTTGCAGCAGTCCGATATGACGGAAGAACAGGCGGAGATCGTCCAGAGCCTGTATGAAGTGACGCGCCGCCTGTCCCGCCTGAATAAAAACCTGTTGCTGCTTGCCCGTATCGAGAACGATCAGTATAAACAGATGGAAGAGATGGATGTGGCGCGGACTTTGAAAGAAATGTTGCCTTTACTGGAAAAGCTGACGGAAGGGATAACGGTGCATACGGATCTCGGAGCTCTTCCGGTTCAGGTAGAGGCCAACCGGACGTTATTGGAAAGCCTGATAAATAACCTGATTATAAATGCTGTGCGTCATAATGTGAAAGGCGGGGAAATCTTTATTTCCGTAACGGATCGTCGGCTGACCATCGCGAATACGTCGGCGGAGGCGGGTTTGGACGAGCAGTTGTTGTTCAGCCGTTTTTACCGTCCTTCGGAGAAGGTGCAGGGGAACGGTTTGGGGTTGGCTATCGCAAAGGCTATATGTGAATATCATGGTTGGCATATACATTATATATATAAGGAAGGTTTGCATCGGTTTACCGTATCTTTCGACAAGAAGGAAGTAGGCTGACCAAATTCAAATTGTCTACAAAATTGCTTTCTAGTTTTGCTGCCGTCATTCATAGTTATATTCAATGATGCGTAGCAAACTATTCTTTTTATTCTTATTATCTGTCTCTTGGGGTGTGCATGCACAGGTCGATACTGTAAAGATCTTTCCCCGTGAGAGTGGCTTTCAGCGGACTATAAACAAGGTGACTTCTTCGCGGGCTTATCAGATGACTTATATCGGTGTCCCGCTTGTTGTCGGAGGGTTGATCGTGAAAAGTGAAGACGATCATTTCCGGCAGTTGAGGAATGCTTACCTGCCTGCGTTCAGCCGCCGTTACGATGATTATACCCAATATCTTCCGGCTGCCGTGATGCTGGGAATGAAAGCGGGAGGCGTGGAAAGTCGAAGTTCGTGGGGACGGATGCTGGTTTCGGATGCTTTTTCCGCTGTGATCATGTCGACGGTGGTGGGGCAGTTGAAAGTTCATACCAAAGTGATGCGTCCTGATGGTTCCAACGATCATTCTTTTCCGTCCGGCCATACGGCAACGGCATTTATGACGGCGACAATGATGAGCAAAGAATATGGTTTCAAAAGTCCGTGGTATAGTATCGGGGCTTATTCGGTAGCCACTGCGACCGGGCTTACGCGGATGGCAAACAACAAGCATTGGCTGAGTGATATCCTGGCAGGGGCCGGTTTCGGTATCTTGTCGACGGAGTTGGGATATTTCTTTGCTGACCTGATCTTCAAAGAGAAAGGGCTGAACCGTTCCGCTTCTTCTGAGACATTCGATCGTTTCCATGTTCCTTCATTTCTGGGGCTTCATCTGGGGCTTAGTGTTATTCCCGGCGAGTATCGCTTAAATGGTCATTCCCGGATGAGTTTTTCTTCCGGTAGCAGTGCGGGTGTCGAGGGTGCTTGGTTCATCAACCCGTATGTCGGGTTCGGCGGAAAGTTCACGGCAGCGAATATGTCTGTGATCTTGAATGAGGTAGCCGAAGACGAGTCGTTGGATTGGATAGCGGGATATGCCGGAGCATACTTCTCTTATCCGTTGGCTTCCCGTCTGTTGGTCGGTAGTAAGTTGCTGGCCGGATACGGTCACTATTCCGCGTGTGACCTGTCGACCGTGACAATCGGTAATAGGGGCGGTATGAGTATGGAAACGGGCGGTTCGATGACGTTTCTGGCTAAACAGAATCTGGGGGTAAAGTTCTTTCTGGATTACAATTTGACGCCGGTGGCTGCCCCGTCCGATAAGAAGTGTACACAGATCCTTACGGTGGGGAGTTCTATTTCGGTAACGTTTTAATCAGGGAGAGATCGGTGCCATCAGATCAGTTTCAGCCCTTTGGCTATCCGGCATGCCTCGATGGAATTGCTTACGTGCAGCTTTTCCAGGATATTCTGCCGATGCCTGTTTACCGTATTTATGCTGATCGAGAGGGTGGAAGCAATCTCTTTGCTCATCATGCCCTGTTCTATTAGCTGTAGAATCTCTCTTTCTCTTACAGATAAAATATCGTTATAAGTCTGTTTCTGCAGTTCAAGGATTTGTCCGTCGGCGGAGTTGATAATGGCACTGTCTAAAGATGGATCGGCTGTCAGGTTGTAAAGACATAAAGACAACCGGATGCTGCCGTTGGATTGGCTGGCGATGTAGAACATTCTGTGTAGTACATGGATATATTTGTCGGTATTATCACGCATCCGGATATGACTGACAATATGATAGTCGGCACGTTCCTTTTCCGGAATACTTTTCAGAAAGTCCAGGAACCGGAGTTCCTGCAGATGTTTTTCCAGCAGGTCGTCGGGATGGATACGGCTGAATATCTCTTCTTCCCAGATCGAGTGGATCGTTTTGTTGGAGCCTCGTTCGGTCAGCCCCAGCTTTTCCGCCATTCCTCCGTAGTAGATATGGCTCGTGTTCGTTTTCATATCACTTAGTACTGCGATCGAATTTTCAATCTGTGCATATGTGGATGCGATCAGTTTACATTCATTGAGCCGGTTCGACAACTGTTGCTCTTCTGTGAATGTCTGTTTCAGTAATTCGTCGTTCAGTTTGTTTACGATATCCATATCTGACGGGTAGAATGGTTATTAATCAGTATTGCATGTTTATCGGTAAGCGTCTACCTTTGCAAAGGTAAATAAAATGTATGAAAATAATGAAGAAAATAATCTTAGGCGTATTCGCCTTACTGGCAATGGAAACAACATCGGCACAGACACTCGAAAAGATGCAGTGGTTCAACGAACCAGCACAATGGGAGATCAAGGACAAGACATTGTCTATGTTCGTCACCCCGCAAAGCGATTACTGGCGTATCTCTCATTATGGATTTACCGTCGATGATGCGCCTTTCTATTATGCGACTTATGGCGGCGAGTTTGAAGCCAAAGTGAAGATCACGGGCGATTATACGGAGCGTTTCGACCAGGCGGGACTGATGCTGCGTATAGACCATGAGAATTATATCAAGGCCGGTATCGAATTTGTAGACGGTAAATTCAATCTGAGCACGGTCGTTACCCATAAGACCAGCGACTGGAGTGTGATAACGCTGGATAAACCTGTCCCTTATATCTGGATCAAGGCAGTCAGACGGTTGGATGCCGTCGAAATATTCTACTCTTTCGATGACAAGACCTACACCATGATGCGAAATGCCTGGTTGCAGGATAATACGCCGGTAAAGGTCGGCTTTATGGGTGCTTGTCCTGATGGGAACGGTTTTAATGTAAAGTTCGAACATTTCCAGGTAAAGCATTTGCCTGATCTGCGCAGATTGGAGTGGCTGAAGAAAAATGCGGAATAAACCTCTGTGTACCTCTTTCACGATTAAAGAAAAAATTCTATATTTGCACCGCTTTTAGGAGTAAATCAGATAATTTCTATATAAATCAGATTAAGAAATGACAAAGAGCGCATTACAAATTGCAAGAGCAGCTTACCAGCCTAAGGTACCCGCTGCATTGAAAGGTGCTGTAAAAGCCGTTGACGGTGAGTATACACAATCAGTTGCCGATCAGGAAGAAATCAAAGAACTGTTCCCTAACACGTACGGGATGCCGATCGTTACTTTCGAAAAGAGCAGCGAAAAGAAAAATATGCCTGCTATCAATGTAGGTGTGATCCTGTCAGGTGGTCAGGCTCCTGGTGGTCATAACGTGATTGCCGGTATCTTCGACGGTGTAAAAGCTACAAACAAAGACTCTCGTCTGTATGGCTTTATCCTGGGTCCCGGTGGTCTGATCGATCACAAATATATGGAACTGACTGCTGATATTATCGATGAATATCGTAATACAGGTGGTTTCGATATGATCGGTTCAGGTCGTACTAAACTGGAAACAAAAGAACAGTTCGACAAAGGTCTTGAAATCCTGAAAGAACTGGGTATCTCTGCTCTGGTTATTATCGGTGGTGACGACTCAAATACAAATGCTTGCGTATTGGCTGAATATTACAAAGCTATCAACGCTGGTGTACAGGTTATCGGTTGCCCGAAGACGATCGACGGTGACTTGAAGAACGAACAAATTGAAACTTCTTTCGGTTTCGATACTGCTTGTAAAGTATATTCAGAAGTGATCGGTAACATCCAACGTGACTGTAACTCAGCTCAGAAATACTGGCACTTCATCAAATTGATGGGACGTTCAGCTTCTCACATCGCACTGGAATGTGCTTTGCAGACTCAGCCGAATGTGGCTATCGTTTCAGAAGAAGTAGAAGCTAAGAATATGTCTTTGGACGATATCGTAACTTATGTTGCTGAAATCGTAGCAAAACGTGCAGAAGCTGGTAACAACTTCGGTACTGTATTGATCCCTGAAGGTCTGATCGAATTCGTTCCGGCAATGAAACGTTTGATCGCCGAATTGAACGACTTCCTGGCTAAACACGATGCAGAATTCAAGATGATCAAGAAGAGCGAACAGCGTGCTTATATCATCAGCAAACTGACAAAAGAAAACTCTGACCTATATGCTTCTCTGCCGGAAGGCGTTGCACGTCAGCTGTCTTTGGATCGCGACCCGCACGGAAACGTTCAGGTTTCTCTGATCGAAACAGAAAAGTTGTTGTCTGAAATGGTAGGTAAGAAATTGGACGAATGGAAGAAAGCCGGTAAATATAACGGTAAGTTCTCTGCTTTGCACCACTTCTTTGGTTACGAAGGCCGTTGCGCTGCTCCGTCTAACTACGATGCTGACTACTGCTATTCTTTAGGTTACACTGCTTCTTGCCTGATCGCTGCCGGTAAGACTGGTTATATGTCATCTGTTCGTAATACGACTGCTCCTGCTGAAAAGTGGATCGCAGGTGGTATTCCTGTAACAATGATGATGAACATGGAAAAACGTCATGGCGAAATGAAACCGGTTATCCAGAAAGCTTTGGTGAAACTGGACGGTGCTCCTTTCAAGAAATTCGCTGCCAACCGCGACGAATGGGCGTTGACTACCAGCTACGTTTATCCGGGTCCGATCCAGTACTTCGGTCCGACGGAAGTTTGCGACGAACCGACTAAGACGTTGCAGTTGGAACAGGCTAAATAATTAGTTAGAAATATAGTCTATATAATAGAGGTAAGGCGTAGGCTTTACCTCTATTTTTTTAGGTAACGACTATATGCTGACATCAATTGAGTATTTGCTCAGCGGTTCTTCACCTGCTTGTTTCAGTATTCTGTTTGCCTTCTTGAGACAAATATCATTGAAGTCTTTTTCTATATAGATGAAATTGTGACGTACATACATGGAGTCTACCGGGACAATTTTCATCTTCTGAAGGTCAATGTCAATAATCTGTTTTTTTAAATTCTTTTTATTGATACTTCCGCAGGCATACTGTATAAATGCAGACAAAGCATTTAGTAAAATCTGAACGGTATCATGAGGCACTCTGCGATTATAAAATAAATGATGATAAAATGAAATTACCATGGAGCGTGTATTCTCATCGTAGCTATTTAGCAAAAACTGGTATTCCTGATAGTCGTCAAGCAAATCGTCGGCTAACTGGTTTTTATCGAACAAAAGATTTGTAGGAGCAATATTTATCCCGGTTACCTCTTCGAATTTATCAGCAATGAATTCTGCATCTTTATATGTTATATCAGTCTTTGTACAATCCTTTTTTATCTGGATGGAGTCGAAAAGTGAATATCCGGTCAACAGAGTATACATTAGCATCGCTCTGCCGCATATCGGATGATCCATCATTGATTTAGAAAGCTGATCAATCTGATTTTGTGTTGTTTTCATAATAGTTGTTTTATTAATATTAATACGGAGACAATGTACAAAATATAGTTGACTTATGATACTATTTTCATCAATATATTCATATTATGTCGTTTGGTTGCACCGGTGATCAGGAACCAGTCGACGATCCACCAAAGTCCCAGTCCGCCGCCGGTGAGAAGTTTGCCGATCCCTTTTCCGATATCGCCGAGCAGAAAACGGTCTAAGCCGATTGTTCCCAGGAAAATAGAGGCGAGAAGTATCTTGCCCGGACTTTTGAAAGGAGTTGTCGTGAGAAGGAATTCTTGTTCCGGAGTGAGATTAAGCAGGCGATTGATCGGAATCTCATATTCAGGGAATTTATGTTCATTGGCCAGAAGAAACTGGTCTACTTTTTCAGCTTCCATATATTAGTCGATTAATTAATGTTTTGCAAAGATAGTCATTTCTCTTGTCTTCTACAGCCCTTTATGGATATTCCATATCCAATTCAGGATCGTTAGTAAGACGATCGGTAGGAGAACGTATTTATTGGTAAGATGATGTTCCGATCTGTTTAACCAGTCCCGGAACTGACGGTTTTTCCGTATGAAGTCGGAAGCTAATCCGGTTATATAGAAAATAGCCAGTAAAGTGAACAGTAAACCATACGGATTGATCAGGACTGATGTGTAGATGTCTCCTTTCAGTAAGCTGGTTAAGGCGCGTCGTGTACCGCATGCCGGACAGGGATATCCGGTAATTGTGTGAAAGATACATGGGAATGACAATAATATATATCCCGCCATGATGACCAGGACGGGATATACATATTTATTTCTTATTTCCACGAGAATGGAATTAGAGCATTAGTATGTTTTGTAACTGTTCCAGGTTTTTCTTTTTAGTTGCGTCCATGATCAGAAACCAGTCGATAATCATCCATATTCCGCAACCACCCAGGGTAACAAGTTTGCCGACACCGAGTCCGACGTCGCCGATCAGGAAACGGTCTATTCCCAGTGATCCCAGAAAAATAGAGATGATCAGTATCGTTGTCGGGTCTTTGAAATCGCAGGTTTGTAAATAAATCAGCTTGGATTCATCTAAGGCTAACAAACGATCTCTGATAAAAGGCATCTGACTGGCAGGCAATTTGCTGCTGTTTGTCATGAGGAACATATCCACTTTTTGTGCGTCCATAATTTTATAGATTGATTTACTAACGACAAATATAGTGTTTTTTCGTATCTTTGAACCTGATAATATTAATTTAAACAACACAATACTATGTTCTCAGGAATTGTAGAAGAAGCTGCTCAGGTGGTTGCGTTGAACGCAGATCAGGGAAACCTGCATATCACAATGAAATGTTCATTTGTAAATGAGCTGAAAATTGATCAGAGTGTGGCACATAACGGCGTTTGCCTGACGGTGGTAAACCTGACCGACGATACGTATACGGTGACAGCCATTCAGGAAACATTGGACCGTTCCAATCTGGGATTATTGAAAGTGGGTGATCTGGTAAATCTTGAACGAAGCATGATGATGAACGGTCGCCTCGACGGCCATATCGTGCAGGGGCATGTGGATCAGACTGCCGTTTGTAAGAATGTACGCGAAGCGGATGGTAGTTGGTATTATACGTTTGAATATACGTTCGATAAGGCAATGGCGCAGCAGGGCTATATGACGGTGGAAAAAGGTTCCGTTTGTGTGAACGGCGTCAGTCTGACTGTTTGCAACTCGCAGCAAAATAGCTTTGAAGTGGCTATTATTCCTTATACGCACGATAATACGAACTTTTGCCGGATCGAAGAGGGAACGGTTGTCAATCTGGAATTTGATATCGTAGGCAAATACATCAGTAAGATGATGCAGTTCAAATGAAAGTTTTCCTCTCATAAGCCAAACAACGACCGAACGACCGGGCTTCGACCCGGCACGTTCGATCGTTATTTCACGACACATCTTTTCTTCCAGATATCCATCTTGTAATATATATAGGTAATGAGCAATCCGATAGCAATACTGATGCCAATTGCCCACCAGATACCTTGTCGTCCGTACCAGGCACTTAGCTGGTAAGCCAATGGTATGCGGATCAACCACAGGCAAAGCAGGCTGGTGACCATCGTGAAAATGGTATCGCCAGCACCACGAAGGGCTCCGTTGTATATGTTCAGGGCACCGTGGACGATAAAGAAACCTCCGATAATCAATAAATATTCTTTCCCGATAGCGATTACGGCCGGATCGCTGGTAAATGCACGCATCATCTCTTCTCCGAAAAAGTAAACGGCGGTAAAGGTGATTACGCTGAATATAACGTTGACCAGCATGGTAAACCGGAGCCCTTTGCGGACACGGTCGAAATGTCCGGCTCCGATATTTTGTCCGCAAAAGGCAGCTAAAGCTCCCGACAGGGTCAGGACGGCCTGTGTTATTATGGTATCTATTTTTCCGGCAGCGCCATAAGCTGTCAGTGTATCGGTGCCGAAACTGTTCACTATCCCGAGAAGTGCGATCAGGCCCAATGCGATTGCGCATTGCTGGACGCTGGTGGGTAGTCCGATTTTCAGTCCTTCTTTGAAGAGTGTCATATCAAACAGTAGATCCTGCTTTTTGATGGAGAGTAGGGGATGCGTATTGTTTACATATCCCAATGCGACACACATGCCGATTCCCTGTGCTATGACAGTTGCACGTGCCGCACCTTCAATTCCCCAGTCGAACCCTACGATGAAAAGTAAATCCAGTACGATATTCAATACTGTCGTAATGAAAATGAAGATCATAGGACGGACGGATTCACCTACGCCTCTCAATATGGAGATGATACTGTTGAATGTAACGAACAGGAAAGTTCCTCCGATATAAATCCTGAAATAAGCAACGGCACCAGGTATAACTTCCTCCGGCGTATTTGTCAGACGGAAGATCGGTTCTGCAAATATGATCCCGGCAATTGAAAGTGCAATGCCTGCCACCAGCATAAATATAAAGAAGGAGGAAAATGCCCGCTGTACTTTGTCATATTGTTTAGCTCCGAAGAATTGTGAAACGACCACTGATGTACCGCTTCCGACACCGATGACAAGTGAAATGATAAAGTAGTAAATAAAGAAGGATGCAGAAACGGCGGCTAAAGCCTCTTTTCCCAGAAACTGTCCGACAATGATACTGTCTGTGATATTATAGAGTTGCTGTAACAAGTTCCCGATAAGAAGCGGCAAAGCGAAACGTACGATCACTTTCCACACGGGACCATGTGTCAGGTCATTTTTGTTCCTGGGCGGAACTGTCAGCTCTTCATCCTCCATTTTCAATTGTTTAGAGATCTTTGAGAAGGATGTTGTCGTTCGCTTTGATCATATCTTCCCGGGTTTTTAGTAATGCATGCCATTCTTTGGTAAAAAGTTTGGAAGTATCTATCTTGAAATTTTCGGAACCGTATTCATCCATTTTGGTGAACAGGTAACCGACTGTTATTTTATTTATGTCGATAGCGGGTTGATAATAAACGACTCGTTCATCATCTCCGTAATTTACTTCTATAATGATACCTAGTTCGGTAAGCAAATAAAGAATATCTGTAGTAAGACGGATAGGGATGCGGTAGGCATCCGACAATTCGTCGGCCGTATATGGTTTTTCCCCGTTAACGAATCGTTTTATGATCAGGGAAGAGATAAGCAAAGTCAGGAAGTCCTTATATCTGCGGCTGATGTTTTTACTGTCGCGTTCAAAGCTGAACTTTTTTACATTCTGTGAGGCATACGACAGTTCGGCCCCGAAAAGACATATCAACCAAGATAATTGTAACCATAGTAATAATAAAGGTAAGGCGGCGAAACTACCGTAAATGGCATTGTACTTACTTACCCAGATTTGTCCGGTAATGTAAATGAACTGGAAGAACTGGAAAGCACAACCTGCGATTATACCTGCGATCAATCCGTTGATGAACCTGACTTTTGTGTTGGGAAGAGACAGGTATAAACCGGTAAAAGCCATGATCGTAATAATATAAGGTACTACATTCAGAGCAAGTTCAACCAGTGGGGTGAAAAACAGGTAATTGCTCAGGAATGAATTTTGCAAGGTAGAAGCAAAGATGGAAAGTCCGCTGGAAGCTGTCATCAGTACCGGTAATATAAGGAACAAAGCCAGGTAGTCGGATATTTTTCTATACCAGGGTCGTGACTTTTTTATTTGCCAGATATCGTTAAAGGTATCTTCAATGGAAGAGATCAGGTTGATGACCGTATAAAACAGCAAGACAAGACCGATTCCGATAATAACACCGCCTTGTGCCTGTGCCAGGTAATTCTCTACATACTGGAAAGCCTTGTTGAGTTCGTTTTCGTGTCCGGGAAAGTAATAGAGCAACTCTTTCCGGACGGTTGCCTGAAATCCGAACCCCTTGGCAATACCTACTAATACAGCTAATAAAGGAACAATGGCTAGAAATGTGCTGTAGGTAAGGGCTGATGCTTTGGTTTGCAAATTCTCACTGTTGAATCCGCGTACAGCAAGTATGATTGTCTTGATCGTGTTGATATAAAGCTCTTTCAGGCCGCTTACTTCATTCTCTGTAATTCTCCAGATGTCGTAAGTTACAAAACGAATGGTTCTTGTCAGCAAGGCGTTGATCCGTTCTATCAGAGGTTTTTTATCACCAGTCTTTTTATCCGTCTTCTTCTTCATGCTGTGATTTGTAAGGGCAAAAGGTGTTTGCCGGATGAATAAAAAAATGCAGCCTGCCTGTAAGCCGGGTCCTGTGCTCCAACCGGAGTCGGAGTGTCTGCCATTTATCTTGTCTTACCGTCACCGGCAAGCTTTAGCGGTCTACCCCCCGGCATCGGACGAGCAATCCTACATACGCCGGTATACATGACCTTACAACCCATAAGATGTACGGCATCCTGTATTGCTACAGGATCCGGTGAGCTCTTACCTCACCTTTTCACCCTTACCGGACGGATCCGGCGGTTATTCTCTGTTACATTACTCAGCCCTTGCGGACTGCTTCCCGTTAAGAAGTATGGTGCTCTGTGTTGCCCGGACTTTCCTCACATCCGAAGATGAGCGACAGACCGGCAGGCTGCAATGCGACAAAGATAGGTATTTTAGTTGACAGTTGACGGTTGACGGTTGACAATTTTGGGTAAAGATAAGGGCAGGGTGTTTATCTGTTTGTCTTTGGGTTACTTACCGAATAAGGGCTGGTTTACTTAGTAAGTAGTAGAGATGTCTGCTTATCGAGTTGGCGAAGAGTTACTTAATAAGTGGATCAAAGGTTACTTGATAAGTAAAGGAAACTCTTTCTTTAATCTGTCAACTGTCACTTGTCAACTGTCAACTTAGTTGAACTTTCTGCCGTTCTTACTGTTATATTACTGAAAGCATGACCATTTGGCAGGGGAATGATTGTTAAAAAGGTACTTTGCAATGCACAGTACTGTTAAGCGCAGTTAACCCCGGATAATTCGCCGTTAAAAGTGATAAAAAATCAAGGCTAAATGGAATAATCGCACGTTTTTTGAGTTTTCTTTGTCGAAAGAAAAGTGTTAAATTTAAATGTTTGATAAAATAAAAAGAGTATGAGAAAGATGTGGAAAAATGTGCTTGGTTTTGTTCTCGTAGCTGCGATCAGTACGGGTGCGGCAGTTGGGACGAGTGCTTATTTGATGAATAAAAATCAATCAGTATATAATGCCTCGAACTCGACTGCGGCGAATACTTTTAATCAGCCTTATCGGTTGACGGGTATGAATGCAGTTGCTGCAGAGAATACCGATTTTACTACTGCTGCGGAGAGTACTGTGCACGGAGTTGTACATATCAAGGCAACAACGAATGCTAAACAATCTGCAGATGGCGGAGGCCAGCAGCAGTATATGGATCCTTTTGAGTACTTCTTTGGATTCGGGGGCCGTGGAGGTTTCCAGCGTCCTCAGCCGCAACCTCGTGTAGGAGCTGGTTCAGGAGTCATTATTTCTACTGATGGATATATAATCACTAATAACCATGTGATTGATGGTGCTGATGAATTGGAAGTAACGTTGAATGATAACCGTAAATTCTCAGCGAAGTTGATCGGAACCGATCCTACAACAGATATTGCATTGATTAAAGTAGATGCAAAAGATCTTCCGACTATTCCGTTCGGAGATTCTGAGAAACTGAAAGTAGGAGAGTGGGTTCTGGCTGTAGGTAACCCTTTCAATCTGACATCGACTGTAACTGCCGGTATCGTTAGTGCAAAAGGACGCGGTATCTCTATGGGAGGCGATAGAAGTAAAATCGAATCGTTCATCCAGACAGATGCAGCAGTAAACCCTGGTAACAGTGGTGGTGCTTTGGTGAATACGAAAGGTGAACTGGTTGGTATCAATACAGCTATCTATTCTGAAACAGGAAACTTTGCCGGATATTCATTTGCAGTGCCTATCAGTATTGCTGGTAAAGTGGCTAGCGATTTGAAACAGTATGGAACTGTTCAGCGTGCAATCCTCGGTGTATTGATGATGAGTGTGGGTGATATTGCCGATCAGCTGAGTTATCCGAATCTGGATAGTAAATTGAAAGAAGAACTGACCGAATTGAAATCGAAGATTAAAGTTTCTGAAGGAGCTTGTGTTTCAGATTTTGCTGAAAGAAGTTCTGCTAAGGAAGCCGGAATCGAGAAGGGTGACGTGATCATTGCTGTTAATGGAGCTAAGATTAAAAATGCTAATGCATTGCAGGAACAGATCAGCAAATATCGCCCGGGTGATAAAGTTCAGATCACTGTAGACCGTAATGGTAGCAGTAAGACATTTAATGTAGAACTTCGTAATGCACAAGGTAGTACATCTGTAGTGAAGAGCGCAGGTGATAACAGTGCAGATGTTCTTGGAGCCGCTTTTAAAGCGTTGACGGATAAACAAAAACGTGAACTTGGTGTAAGTTATGGTATTGAAGTAACAGGATTGTTGAAAGGTAAATTGAAAGATGCCGGAATCCAGAAAGGCTTTGTTATCATGATTGTCAATGACCAGAAGATCTCTACACCCGAACAACTGGAAAAGTTGGTAGATAAGGTCTTGAAAGGAAATGCAGACGATCGTTACATCGTAGTGAAAGGTTTCTATCCGAACGGACGTACAAAAGTATATGCTATTGATCTAGCCGAATAATAAAATAAAGTTATATTCGTCTTATTTGGCGGGAAGATTGTTAAAGGTTTATAATTGGTCGGGTGTAGGGTGCACTCGACCAATTTTGTCAATAAAAATAATATTATCTTTGCACCCTGATATTTCTCAATTAAAAACATTGGATGAGACAGTTAAAGATCACAAAGTCCATTACCAATCGCGAAAGTGCTTCGCTTGATAAGTATCTTCAGGAAATAGGCCGTGAAGATCTTATTACAGTGGAAGAGGAAGTAGAATTGGCACAGGCAATTAAAAGAGGCGACCGGAGAGCATTGGAGAAATTAACCAGAGCTAACCTGCGTTTCGTCGTTTCTGTAGCTAAGCAATATCAAAACCAGGGATTAAGTTTACCTGACCTTATTAACGAAGGTAACCTGGGGTTGATTAAAGCGGCTGAGAAATTTGATGAAACCAGAGGGTTTAAGTTCATTTCGTATGCTGTATGGTGGATTCGTCAGTCTATTTTGCAGGCTTTGGCAGAACAGTCGAGAATTGTTCGTCTTCCGTTGAATCAGGTAGGTTCGCTGAATAAGATCAGTAAAGCCTTCTCTAAATTTGAACAGGAAAATGAACGTAGACCTTCTCCCGAAGAATTGGCAGACGAACTGGATATTCCTGTAGATAAAATTTCAGATACTCTAAAGGTGTCCGGAAGGCATATCTCTGTGGATGCACCGTTTGTTGAAGGCGAAGACAACAGTCTTTTGGACGTGCTTGTGAACGACGACGCTCCTATCGCTGACCGATCGTTGATGAACGAGTCATTGGCAAAAGAAATTGACCGAGCACTTGCTACACTAACCGAAAGAGAATGTGAAATAATCAAAATGTTTTTCGGTATTGGCTGTCAAGAAATGACATTGGAAGAGATTGGCGACAAATTTGGCCTCACTAGAGAGCGCGTCCGCCAGATCAAGGAAAAAGCAATCAGAAGATTAAGACAAGGAACACGTAGCAAGCTCCTCAAATCGTATTTAGGTTGACCTCGGGTAAAACCAAAGAGGTAAACAAAGCTCCATATCCAGAAGGATACGGGGCTTTTGTTTTTTTGTACATAATATATAGGGAATAATTGTTATCTCGAATAAGCGTGAAGTTTATGAATATTTTTTTTTGATATCTAATAGTCAGTCCTTCAGAATTATAGTGTGATGATAACGTTATTATCTAAAAAATAGTTTCTAAAAAGTTTGGAGCGTATGTTTTATAGCACTACTTTTGCATCCGCATTCGAGAGAGAATGGCAGAGCAAAACATGATGAAAAAAACTTTTAGAAAAACTTTCCAAAACATTTGGAAGTGTAGAATAAAAGTCTTTATCTTTGCATCCACGTTCGCTAAAAATCTGGCGAGTGTAACAGAAAGAGTTCTTTGAAAGATTTACATATCAACAAGTAGTACAAGTATTAAAAATTAATACCGTCAAAAACTTGAAATAAACAACGGATTCTGAGCAAGACAAAACAATTTATACAACGAAGAGTTTGATCCTGGCTCAGGATGAACGCTAGCGACAGGCTTAACACATGCAAGTCGAGGGGCAGCGAGGGGTAGCAATACTCTGTCGGCGACCGGCGCACGGGTGAGTAACGCGTATGCAACCTACCTATCAGAGGGGAATAACCCGGCGAAAGTCGGACTAATACCGCATAAAACAGGGGTCCCGCATGGGGATATTTGTTAAAGATTTATCGCTGATAGATGGGCATGCGTTCCATTAGATAGTTGGTGAGGTAACGGCTCACCAAGTCTACGATGGATAGGGGTTCTGAGAGGAAGGTCCCCCACACTGGTACTGAGACACGGACCAGACTCCTACGGGAGGCAGCAGTGAGGAATATTGGTCAATGGGCGAGAGCCTGAACCAGCCAAGTCGCGTGAAGGATGAAGGATCTATGGTTCGTAAACTTCTTTTATAGGGGAATAAAGTGCAGGACGTGTCCTGTTTTGTATGTACCCTATGAATAAGGATCGGCTAACTCCGTGCCAGCAGCCGCGGTAATACGGAGGATCCGAGCGTTATCCGGATTTATTGGGTTTAAAGGGTGCGTAGGTGGTTTTTTAAGTCAGCGGTGAAAGTTTGTGGCTCAACCATAAAATTGCCGTTGAAACTGGAAGACTTGAGTATGTTTGAGGTAGGCGGAATGCGTGGTGTAGCGGTGAAATGCATAGATATCACGCAGAACTCCAATTGCGAAGGCAGCTTACTAAACCATAACTGACACTGAAGCACGAAAGCGTGGGGATCAAACAGGATTAGATACCCTGGTAGTCCACGCAGTAAACGATGATTACTAGCTGTTTGCGATAGACAGTAAGCGGCACAGCGAAAGCGTTAAGTAATCCACCTGGGGAGTACGCCGGCAACGGTGAAACTCAAAGGAATTGACGGGGGCCCGCACAAGCGGAGGAACATGTGGTTTAATTCGATGATACGCGAGGAACCTTACCCGGGTTTGAACGTAAGTTGACCGGAGTGGAAACACTCTTTCTAGCAATAGCAATTTACGAGGTGCTGCATGGTTGTCGTCAGCTCGTGCCGTGAGGTGTCGGCTTAAGTGCCATAACGAGCGCAACCCTTATCTTTAGTTACTAACAGGTCATGCTGAGGACTCTAAAGAGACTGCCAGCGTAAGCTGTGAGGAAGGTGGGGATGACGTCAAATCAGCACGGCCCTTACATCCGGGGCGACACACGTGTTACAATGGCATGGACAAAGGGCAGCTACCTGGCGACAGGATGCTAATCTCTAAACCATGTCTCAGTTCGGATCGAAGTCTGCAACCCGACTTCGTGAAGCTGGATTCGCTAGTAATCGCGCATCAGCCATGGCGCGGTGAATACGTTCCCGGGCCTTGTACACACCGCCCGTCAAGCCATGGGAGTTGGGGGTACCTAAAGTCCGTAACCGCAAGGATCGGCCTAGGGTAAAACCGATGACTGGGGCTAAGTCGTAACAAGGTAGCCGTACCGGAAGGTGCGGCTGGAACACCTCCTTTCTGGAGCGAAGAGTCCGATCAATTGAAAATGGAAAATTGACAATTGAAAATTATAACAAGTCAGGTATTGATTGACTTGTACTACGGTTGAATATGTATAAAATATAGATCTACCGACAATAAAACGTCGGTAAGAGAGAAAAATGATGCTGAGGGAAACCAAGGCAAAGTTGACAGTCCTATAGCTCAGTTGGTTAGAGCGCTACACTGATAATGTAGAGGTCGGCAGTTCAACTCTGCCTGGGACTACGAAAGAGTTGACAGTTGACAAGTGAAAGTTGACAGTTAACAGAATCTCTAAAACGGGGGATTAGCTCAGCTGGCTAGAGCATCTGCCTTGCACGCAGAGGGTCAACGGTTCGAATCCGTTATTCTCCACTCAAGATTGAAACAGAGAAATTATTCTTGAATTAATTTTCAACTTTCAATTATA